>DMEM01000111.1 GCA_003450915.1 Alphaproteobacteria bacterium | reverse complement strand
ATTAAGTATTTTAAATTATATTCTAGTAATAAAACTATGCTGATTCAGCAATTGTTTTTAATTCTTCAGCTGAGAATACTTTTTGTAAATCAATTAGAATAATCATTTTATCATTGTATTGACCAATACCTTTAATATATTCAGCACCGATACCGTTTGCAACAAGTGCAGGAGGAGGGTTAATACTATCTGAAGGAATATTTAGAACTTCAGATACAGAATCAACGATTNNGGATTTATTAGACCACTACACCTGACCCTTAGGTACACGTAGATTGTGCTTTGTCTTAAGACCATGACTAGCTACTAGTGCCATCTCTTGCTTATCTGTTAGCAGATAAAGAGAGCAAACATCTACCTCGAGTACCTCAGATACAGAATCAACGATTAAACCAAGTACGTTATCATCAACTTCGATAATAACAACTTTAGCATCTTCTTTGTGATCATTTTCTTCTAGGTTAAATCTCTTTCTTAAATCAACAACTGGAATAATTTGACCCCTTAGGTTAATTACACCTTCTACAAAGCTTGGAGCTTGTGGAACAGGAGTAATTTGTGTATTACTAATAATTTCTCTAACATCATGAATAGAAACACCAAACTCTTCACCTAATAATGAAAAGATAACAAGCTGTAGAGTAACATCTGAACCTACCGCCGCTACATTCTTATTGCTATTTGCAACTATATCATTTACCATAATTAATCAACCTTTTTTCTTTTTATTTTTCATAACATACTTTTTATGTTATACTATTTAACTATAATAGTACACTAATTTTTTAAATTTTTGGAGTAAAAAAGTGAATAAATTAGAAAAAATCGTATCTAGCACCAAAAATATTCAAGACACATACCAATTTGGTTATACTACTGGGGTTTCAGGCCTACTAATTCAAGCAAAAGGGATTAGCAATGCAGCGGTAGGTAGTGTTTGTATTATTGAAAATGCTCTAAAACAAAAATTTACTGCAGAAATTGTAGGTTTTAAAGAAGAAACCTGCCTATTAATGCCATTTAATAGCTTAAACGGAATTGGTTTAAATTGTAAAGTATACTTTAAAGAATTAAGCCCTACAATCTCCCCTTCAAAAGAATATATTGGCAGAGTATTAAATGCACTTGGCGAGCCAATTGATGGCAAAGGCCCTTTAATTAGCGGCAATGATAAACTAACTGTAAAAAAACAAGCCCCATTAGCATCAACCCGTGGTAAAATCCAAGGTAAATTAGATGTTGGTGTAAAAGCTATTAATACATTCTTAACTTTATGTAAAGGTCAAAGAATGGGTATTTTTGCAGGTTCTGGTGTTGGTAAATCAACTCTTATGGGTATGATGGCTAAATACTGCCTAGCTGAAGTTAACGTTATTTGTTTAGTTGGTGAAAGGGGGCGTGAGGTAACTGAGTTTGTTGAAGATACACTTGGTGAAGAAGCTCTAGCAAAATCAGTTGTTGTAGTTGCAACAGGGGACGAACCAGCTTTAATGCGTCGTCAAGCAGCATATACTGCTACAACTATTTCAGAATACTTTGCAGATCTTGGAGCAAACGTTATGTTAATGATGGACTCAGTAACTCGTTTTGCAATGGCTCAAAGAGAAATTGGACTTTCAGCTGGAGAACCACCAACAAGTAAAGGTTATACACCTTCAGTATTTTCTGAATTACCAATGTTACTAGAACGTTCTGGACCACGAGCAAAAAACGCAGGTACAATCACAGCTATCTACACCGTTTTAGTTGATGGTGGCGATATGGATGAGCCAATTGCCGATGCTGTTCGAGGTATTTTAGATGGTCACATTGTTTTAACTCGTGAATTAGCTGAAAAAGGGCACTTCCCAGCTATCGATGTTTTAAAATCTGTAAGTAGAAGCATGCCTGGGTGTAATAATGAGCAAGAAAATGAAATGATAAGTAAAGCAAAAACTCTTTACTCACGCTATATCGACATGGAAGAAATTATTCGTCTTGGTGCTTACACAAAAGGCTCAGATGAAATGCTAGATAAAGCTATTGATTTAGAACCTGCTATCACAGCATTTTTAAAGCAAAAAAATACAGAACCTGCTACATTTGAACAATGCTATAGCAGCTTAGGTACTATTGTTAGCAGATAAGAAAATATAAATCATGTCAAAAACACTAAACACTTTATTAAAAATATCTCAAAAAAAGCTTGATGATCAAACTCAAGTTATTGCTGATTTAAATGGTAAAAAACAAGATTTTTTAACAGAAAAAAACCGTCTTGAGCAAGCTATCATTAGAGAGATTGATTCTGTAAAAGATGACCCTTTGGCTTTTAGCCTTGCTCATAACTATGCAGCTAGAGCAAAAGCTGGGATTATGTATATTGACGACCAAGTAATTAAAGTTGACGAATTAATTAACCAAGAAAAGCAGATTTTAAACTCAATCTTCTTAGAAAAGAAACGTCATGAAATTCTATTAGAAAACTTTAATAAAAAGAAAAAGGCTGAGTATGAACGTAAAGTCCAAGCCCAGCTTGATGATTTCAACTCCATTGCATTTATTAATAAAGACAAATAATTACATTACAGGTATTAATTTAAAGATTCGTTCATTTTAAGGCTGATTAAGAGTTAAAGGACCTTTAAAAAATACAGAACTTTTATCAATATCAATAATCCTTACTTTCCCTGAATCAATTGCCACTGAGCCGTCAACAAATAAATCTATCTCTTTTACAAGATCTTCTTTTACTCCATTAACTTGAATCCAGTAATAACAAGGAGCAACTGAACAACCATTTGAATAATTTGCAGCCCCTAAATTAGAATTTAAACTTCTAATCAATAACTTGCCGTAAATAGGATGATCTACCTCCCAGCCTCCTACATTAATTCCTTCTTTTAACGGATAATAAGGGCCCTCCCAGTTTTTAATACCTGTAGGCTCCACCACTAAATCATCATATTTATAAGTTGATGGGGTAGGTTTTACTAAATCATCGCCAACATCTATTAGATAACTTTCGACTGCTTTCCCCACTTCTTGCATTTCAGTAACCAACGAAACAACTCTAGCATGCTGAATTGCTGAATGCAACGCTGCTCCTGATATTACTGATAATGCTCCAAATATTGCTAAAGCAATTCTGGCATCAAGCCCGAACATTGCACCTTGGGCTGTTAACTTCTGGCTCGCTTGATGTCCTACGACTAACCTAAAGGTAAGTCTACGGAGACTCGCTAAAAATATGCTCCCAGCATATTTTCTTAACACTCGACCTTCAAGCCCAAACATTGCACCTTTTTTAGTTAACATAACATTATACTTCATTCTTAATCATTTGGGTTTTTTATTGGGTTTAATCTATACATTAAAGTATACTTTGATGCAGGATAAATAAACCATTTTACTTTACCATCATTTGACCCATCTGAACTATCTACTAACTCATCTATTTTCTTTATTGTAGATAACTCACTAAAAGAAGTATAAGTTAGCCATAAATTACAAGATCTCCATGATGTACAAAAACTTGTATTAACATCCCACCACGGAGTTGATCCACCCCAGGTATTATCATTTGGAACATTCATTACTAAACCGTAACTGTCAGTGTTTTTTTCTAAACCAGCACCAGCACCGTCTTTAAAACCTGAAATATAAGGTCCATCCCAACCAGAGATAGAATAAACAGCTAAAAGAGAATCTAGTTTTAAATCATAAAACTGAGCTGCTGTTGGCAATGCTGCAGGATTATTTTGAACAGGCCACTGACCTGTATCTAACATATAAGCCTCAACTGCTTTACCAAGCTCATCAAGACCTGTAACAAACGCTGTTGCTTTAGCGTTTTGAATAGCTGAATATAATGCTGCTCCTGATATTACCGATAATGCTCCAAAAATTGCTAAAGCAATTCTGGCATCAAGCCCAAACATTGCACCTTGGGCTGTTAACTTCTGGCTCGCTTGATTTCCTGCGACTAACCTAAAGGTAAGTCTACGGAGGCTCGCTAAAAATATGCTACCAGCATATTTTCTTAACACTCGACCTTCAAGACCAAACATTGCACCTTTTTTTATCATATTTGTAAACTCCTATTGATTTATTGTTCTTACCGTTTGATAATAAAATTTATACGTGATCGGATCACTTGGGCATGATGCATACCTAAACTTACCGTTTGCAGAGTCGTTGACGCCGTCAAACACTATATCTAAAGTTTTAACTTCTATATTTGAAAAACAATTTAGCTCTACCCATAAATAACAATCATTCGATCCATCGCAATCTGCAGCACCTGGATCCGACCAACTAATTGATGCTTTTGCCTCTTTAATAAACATATGTTTATTTGAACCGTAAGGTATATCTAATAATTCAAAATCATTTACTGATTTTTTTGCTGAAAAGTAAGGTCCACTCCAGCCCACGTTGCTGTCTTTATTCTCAACTAAGTTAATGGCATTTACCTGTTCATTTACAGTAGAAATGTCCCCTCCTGTATCTAATAGATACTGCTCTATACCTTTAGCATATTCTTGTAATTGTGCTACTACCTGAGTTGTATTTGCTTGTTTAATAGCAGAATATAAAGCTGCACCTGAAATTACTGACAATGCTCCAAAAATTGCTAACGCTATTCTGGCGTCAAGACCAAACATTGCTCCGCGTTTGAACTTGTGGCTGCCGCGTGCTTCTTGTGAATCAACGTTATGCCTTTTCGCTAAAAACAATTTCCCAGATTGTTTTTTTAACACTCCTAAGAGTTCGAATATTGCTCTCTTTTTTAAATTAATCACTATAAAAAACTCCTAACTATTAACCATAATTACCCATCATTGGCCCTATTTCATAATAAACTGTAAACTTAACCGGTGACAAGTTATCCCACTCTCTAACTCTAAGTCTGCCAGAATTATAATCAACAACTCCATCAAAGTATTTATCTAAAGCCTCTACAAAAGCTCTATTATCGTACCACTCTGAAAGAACATACATATGACACTTTATTGCCCCTGCACAGCTCCAATCTGTAAAATTAGCTGCAACAGTATGCAAACCACCCCAAGTCTTATTAGAAGCTCTTAAAATAATAATATTTTTAGGTTCATTTCTATCAATTTCTATTCTATCGTTATTTGATCCAGTATCCGTAAATGCTAGATACGGCCCCTTCCAGCCTTGAACTGTACTAGATATTAAATGATCTGTATATAACAAATCTGATGTTTTAGACTTATCAGCTTCAGTTATATGAGGAATATCTTGCCCTGTATCTAACATGAACTGCTCAACAGCTTTAGCAACTTCTGTTATTTCTGTTGCTATTGCAGTTACTTTTGCATGTTGAATTGCTGAATATAGTGCTGCGCCTGATATTACAGACAACGCTCCAAATATTGCTAACGCAATCCTTGCATCAAGCCCAAACATTGCACCTTTATTTAACATAATAACTTCCCAATTTGTTTATAATTTCTCTTATTTTAAAGTATAAATTCAGAACATAATCATTGCAATAAAAAAACCTCCCAAAAGGGAGGTTTAAGAAAACGTGTGTTGCTATTTTACTGCTTTTTATTCGCAATCATAATCGAAAAAATGCCAAATAATATTAAGAAAAACATACTAAATAGTCCGAAAGGAGGATAATCATCTTCATCATTTGTTTGAAAATCTTCTTTTTTATCTTCTAAATTTGATTCAATCATTGAATCTAAAGTTGGAATAATACCACTTAGTGGCTCATCATCATCTTCTAAAGCATCGCCAACTTCATCTATTATTTCAGCTACAACAACACCAGCAAAAACACCTTTTGCAATATTCTTTTTAGAATTATCTTTTTTTACAAGATGTGAACCTGCAACTACTATAGTTTCTTTTTCTATTGTCTTAGGATTAATAACCTGTGCTACTTTTTTAACATCTTTTTTTGAATCACTGTTTTTAGGTGTTGCAGCATATGAGCTAGTAAATGATAGGGTAATTAATAATAGTGTAAGTATTATTTTCATAAACGTTATAGTACCTCATAATTATAAAAAATGAACTTGAATTATAATCCTTTTGAGCTTTTTGTCAATACTAAAAAACCCTACTTTAAAAGCAGGATTGTTTTTTATTTACTTTAAATTATTAACATAAACATTATTACTATAGTTAAAACCTCAATAATAAAGTAAGTTGGAGCAATTTTAATACCGCAATGACGACATTTAGCTCTTAGAAATATATAAGAGAAAATTGGCACTAAATCCCAAAAGACTAACTCTGTTTTGCAGTTAGGGCAAAAACTACGCTTCGGATTAAGCAAAGACATTTTACGCGGTAGACGATAAAAACAACAGCCTAAAAATGAGCCTATTGATGCTGCAAAAGCAAAATACACTCCATAAATGATAACAGGATATGTCTCTAATACATAATTAAAGGCTATATCAAAGTTTTGAAGAGTGAATAATAATTGGTCTAGGTTCATTTACTTTATACTTTTGTATTTTTGGTTAAGATTGGGGAGCTGTGTCAATGACGCGATATAACTTTTAACTGTACAAATAATAATTAGATAATTTTGATGAGAGTTTTATCTTTTTTTTAGCTTTAGCGTAGAAATCTACGGTAGGTGGCAAAAAACAAGTAAAAGGGTCGCAAAATTAGCAATTATTTAACAAACATTCGAACCCTTATTCATCGTACAATCAATTGTGAAGATTCCTGGTAATTCTCTATAACGATTATCAAGATCTAAACCGTAACCAACAATAAACATTCCATCTGGAATGGTAAAGCAGCAATAGTTTGGTGCTATATTGCATGATTGACGCTTAATTAAAGCAATAATTTCAATACTTGCAGCATATTTTTCTGCAACTACTTTTCTTAAAGCTGTAATTGTTTTACCTGAGTCAATAATATCCTCAAGAATTAAAACTGGCTGATTACCAAAAGAAGCTGGTAATGCGTTTGAATTAATTCTAGTATCTGCCACTTGCTCAACTTTACTTGTTACAGATCCTGCAAAATATAACGTAACCGGAAATTGTAATTTTCTGATCAAGTCTGCAGCAAAAATAAAAGCGCCATTTAATGTTACAACTAAATTCACATTAGCTTCGCTCTTATACTTTTTGTTAAGTTCGTCGGCTAATCTTTCAACTCTATTAGCAATTACTTGTTTGCTATATAAAGGTTGCATTAATTTTTGCATGGCGCTTTTCCCTTAAATTATTTTACTCTTTTAATGATATCTTCTAGATCTTTTACGCTGTACTTACCAGAGATAAACTCTTCAGATTCCATGATTTTCCTATGTAATGGTATATTTGTTTTTATACCACCGATCACGAATTCTTCTAATGCACGTTTCATTCTAGCGATTGCCTGATCTCTTGTTGCTCCATGAACAATAAGCTTTGCAACCATTGAATCATAATACACAGGGATTGTATACTCAGGGTATAAAGCAGAGTCAACTCTAATACCTAAACCACCTGGTGTAAAGTAATCTGTAACTTTACCAGGGCTTGGCATAAATGTTTTTGGATCTTCTGCGTTAATACGACATTCAATAGAGTGGCCACGAGGTCTTAACTTAATGCCTTTTAGCTCTAATTCTTCACCATAAGCTACTTTAATTTGCTCTGCAATCAAATCAACACCGTTAATAAGCTCTGTAACAGGGTGCTCTACTTGAATACGAGTATTCATCTCAATAAAGTAGAATTTATCATTTTCAAATAAGAATTCAAAAGTACCAGCTCCTACATAACCCATTTTTTCACATGCTTTAACACATAATTCACCTAGCTCATTTCTTTCATCTGCTGATAGAATTGATGAAGGAGCTTCTTCAACTACTTTTTGATGACGACGTTGTAAAGAGCAGTCTCTTTCACCTAAGTGAATAACATTACCATGTTTATCACCCAAAACTTGAATTTCGATATGTTTGGGATTTTCTAAAAACTTTTCAACAAACATTGTATCATCGCCAAAACCAGCTTTTGCTTCTGTTTGAGCAACTTTAAAACCTGAACGTAACTCCGCTTCATTAAATGCAATTGTCATACCTCTACCACCGCCACCTGCTGTTGCTTTAGCAATTACAGGGTAACCAATTTCTTCTGCAATACGACAAGCATGATCAACATCTTCAACTCCACCATTCGAACCAGGAATTGTTGGTAAGCCTAATTCTTGAACATATTTAATAGCTGTGATTTTATCTCCCATTAGTTCTATATGTTCAGGGTTAGGGCCGATATATTCAAAACCAGCTTCTGTTACCATTTGAGCAAACTTAGCATTTTCAGATAAGAAACCATAACCAGGGTGAATAGCCTCAGCATTTGTAATTTCAGCAGCTGAAAGAATAGCTGCCATATTTAAGTATGAATCTTTTGGTGCTTTTGGACCAATACAAACAGACTCATTAGCCATTTTCACATGAATAGCATCTGCATCTGCTGTTGAGTGAACAGCAACAGTTTGAATTCCCATATCACGGCAAGCTCTATGAATTCTAGCTGCGATTTCACCTCTATTAGCAATTAATATTTTTTTGAACATTTTTTTAATCTCTTTTTAGTTTTCCTAGAGATCCTGAAATAAATTCAGGATAACGTGCGATGTCATTCTGGGGGGGGTAACAAAACCTAGAATAACAAAGCTTTAAATAATGTTTAGTTTGGCTTGAGTTTTTAATTTATTTTTTATTAAAGTGTACAGTTTAGTACATGAGATAAAAAATAGACTAAAAAGTCTGCCAAATTAGCATTATTCTATGATGAATAATGGCTCATCAAACTCAACACCTTGACCATCTTCAAGGAGAATTTGCTTAATGATACCATTTCTATCAGATTCTATTCTATTCATTGTTTTCATTGCTTCTATAATGCAAATTTCTTGACCAACTTTTACTTTATCACCTACTTTTACAAATACGTCTGCATCTGGGCCTGGTTTAGTATAAAATGTACCTACCATTGGTGATTTTAGCATTTTAGACTCATCTGCTACTTCAGCAACAGGAGCTGCAACTGGTGCTGCTTGAGTTTGAGTTACAGCTGGTGCAACTGGCGCTGCAACTACAGGAGCTGGTGCTGCAATAACTTTAGGCTCACCATTTCTTTTTAGGTGAATTTTTAAATCTTTGTCTTCAATTAGAAGCTCATCTAAGTTATTTTTTGTTAATAGTTCTACTAATTCTTTAACTTGTTTAGTGTTTGTAGTCATATCTTCTCACTTTAATTTAGTTAGTCTTTTGAAACTCTTTGTGCAAATTTTTCTATTTTTTCTAAGTGTTTAATTTGCTCATTGATGGTATCAAGTTGCTCAATCCACTTTTCTAGAAGTCTTTGCTTTTGGCTATCACTTGAATCTTGTGATAACGCTTTTAATTGTAAAATCTGTTGTGTAAAATCAGGATATTGTGCCATAGCATACCTTTAGTTTAATATTTTTTATACATCTATCAAGAACAATTTAACATATTTTTTAATTTCTGTAAAGAATATTAGGTAGTTGCATTATTTAGATTTTTTACTAAAAAACAATTCTAAATCATCTAACTGCTGTTTTAAGATTAAATCCTCTGTATTTTCTTGTTTGTATTGCTTTTGCGCCAGAGCTAAATATCTTTTAGCTCCTTTCTCATCATCAGTTTTAGCGCTATATAAAGTCAGATAATAATAAGCTTTAGTCATTTCTTTATGATCAGCATAAACATCAGCTATTCTTTTATATGTATAATAAAAATACTCAAATTTAGAAATTGCTTTAAGGAAATAATCTAAAGCCTTTTTATTTTTTAAAGAATAATAGCTTTCTGCTATTTGAAAATCTAAAATCCATGAGTCATTACCAGATTTTGCTGATTTTTGATAACTTTCAATAGAGTTTTCAAATTTAGCATTTTCATATTCAAACTGACCTAAAATATCATAATACCACTTACCAGCTAATCCTAGCTTTCTTGATTTTGCTAATTCTTTTTTAGAATCTTTAAATAAACCTTGGTAATTATAAGCAACCGCTAAAGCTAAACTCTTGCCTGCTGAATCTTGTTTTAAAGAATAACTACTGATTGTTTTTGCAGGCTTTTTAGTTAAAGCACTTACTTTTGCTTTAAAAATTTCAAACTCTTGATCTTTTTTCTCATCTAGAGCAACTAAAACATTAGCACGAATAAAATCTTTCCTGCGTGATGATGAAGGGTGAGTATTTAAAAACTCTGGACTAGTTCTATAAAAGTTACGCTCTTCACGTTGTAGAATTGCAAAAAAGTCAGCCAAACCTTTAGCGCTTATTTCTGATTTTTTTAAAAGCTGTAGAGCAATTGAGTCCGCTTCATTTTCATGCTCTCTTGAATATGCTAAAGCTTGAGACATGTCAGCAGCACTACCACCTAATATAGCAGCATAACCAGCTTGAGGAGCCCCAGCAATTACAGCCCCAACACCTAAAACAGCCCCTGTAATTGTTGAAATGCCCATTTGTGACTGCTTAACTCTAGTTTTAACATGATGCTGAGCCACTAAATGCCCTAATTCATGCGCTAAAATACCTTGAACTTGTTCTACATTCGTACTTTTATCAATAAGACCTGAGTAAATTACAATATCTTTTTCATTTGTGGCAAAGGCATTAATTTGATCT
>DMEM01000079.1 GCA_003450915.1 Alphaproteobacteria bacterium | reverse complement strand
AATAGAAGAAGTTTATTATCTTTGAATTCTAAAGTAAGGCCTTTTCTAAAGCCACCAGTAAATAAACCTGAAGATCTCATACTATTTAAAGCTGCTAAATCACTTAAGCTTGAATCATTTCCTAATGATTTTATTTTTGAATCAAACTCTAAAACTCTTTTCATTAACCCAGGAGAAAGAAGATAAAAAGCGCCTTGCTTATTATCAGTTAAAACATCATACCTTTTTTCAAAATCAGGATCTTCTAGTCTTACTTTTTCAAGCTTATTAAATAGAGTTTTAAAGAACTCATTTGCTTTATTTGTATCTTCCATAACAACTGTGTGAGATTGGAACTTAAATGGCATTTCTAACATAACAATGCTTCCTTTGAATACAGGAACTTTTACGTCTCTATCCCCTTTTCTAACTTTCTTTTCCATTTCTCCTTCACTAAAACTAAGTTTAATTGGGCCAATCATACCTGTAATTAAATCTTCACCTGAATAGTAAGTATGATGAGGAATAATTTCAAAGTTTCTAAACTCTCTCTCATTAATATATTCTTGAGGTTTAAAATCAAATTTACCATACATTTGAACAACCTTTTTAATGATTTTTTCTTTATAAGAATTTGAATAGGCATTTAAAGGCAAGTAACAAAAACAACCGATGCAGGCAGCAACAATAGCACTTAAAACATTAAATATTATAAAGCCTTGATTTTCAGTATTAATAATCATATAGCCATTTTTCCATAAGAAAAACCCTATTGCTATATATGCAATAATACCAAGAGGAATAAACGTTGTGCATCTTGATTTTATTAGCGACTTCTGTTCTAAACGAAACTTCTCTAGCTCATCTAAATGAGGTTTTACTAATTCTGTTAGTTGCTCTAGTGTTGGCATTGTTTTATCTTCCTATTTTTATTATTTGATTTTATTGTAAGCTTGTTTTCTGTCTGTCAAATAGTCTAATTTTAACTGAGAAACTAAATTAGATATTAATGCTATTTGATTTTCTATAATAACCACTGCTTTTGCATCGCTAACATCTTCACTTTCTAATACACAGTCTATAAAATCATAGTTAACAGGAAATAAAATAACTACTTTGTTTCCTATAAATTCCATTTCTATAGGTGCAGGAATCATAGAATCGCCATAAGCTTCAGGCATATTTTCAGCACCAGGTATTATTGTTTTCATACAATATCTTTTTAGTTCTATGAAACGGTCAATAAACGCAGGAGATAGTAAATAGTATGCATCATGAACATTATCTGAATATACATTGCAAATTTCTGCTAGTTTTTGGCTATCCAGATTTACCTTAGGAGCCCCTTTTTTCTTTATTTCTGGGATTACTACAGATAGATGCTTTTCTACCAACATTGCTAAGCTTTTTGTTGCCAACTGTAAAATATTGTTTGATGTTAGTAGTGATGAACTTTTTGTCGTTATCGCAGTATAACTATCAAATTTAAATGGCATCGTTAAAACAACTGCGGTTGCTTCGTATGGAGTTTGCTTATCTCTAGATGAGGTAGATATAGTAGATGAACCAAATCTCTTAAAGTCTATAAACTCTAGGTGAATATTATCATCTACTTTACCGTAAAAATAATCTTCAACAACACTTCTCTTTAAAATTTTATAAAATGCTGAATATTTAAAGTCTAATTTTACATTTTTTATATTATCAGGATAAGTAAACCCATATGCTTTTTTCAAAAGTGGTTTTATAAACTCGTTTTTCATTTTATAAGCATTAGCTGACTTTTTAGATGACTTTGATTTTTTTAACTTTGAAGGCATGAATGCCATTACTATACTCACTAGAATAATTCCATAAAAGACCCCTGCAGAACCAAATATAATTAGGGTACAAATAATCAACGTAACTGCGAGTATTAAATATAAAATATCTTTAGTTGATAGATTCAATGAAAACCCTTCTTTAAAATCTTCTTTATAAATATCACCTGTTTCAGCAACATTGCCCAAGCTATGTCCAAAAACTTGTTTAAACATCTCTTTAGTTTGTTCTGAAGGTTGAGTTTTTAATTTTAACATTCCTAATTTTCTTCTATTTTATTATAAGCTTGTTTTCTATCTGTTAAATAGTCTAGCTTAAGCTGTTTTGCCAAATCTGCGATTAAATTCAGCTGTTGTTCAATAACCGCCAAGCGTTTCGTACAATAAACTGTTGTATGTAAATCGGCAGGTGCTAAAAAGTCATACTGCCCTCTTATAAGAATTAGAACTTTGTTGTCTTTAAATTCTATTTCTAGAGTTGCCGTATTCATTTCATCTTCTATACCGTCTTTTTTATTTTTTTCTATTCTTTTTTTGAAGTCTGGAGATATTAAAGAGAACTCTTCATTAAATAGTTCATGAAATCTAACAGATGCTCCTACAAGTCTTTTAATAAAACTAGGAGATAGTAAATAAAATGCACCATGCTTATCATTTGACATAACTGTAAAGTATTTTGATAAAGTAGCATTGTTAATATCTACCGTATCAAACTCATATTCTGTTTTTAACTTCGTTGATCCTTCTATTTTTGAAATCAGAGAATTTGCTTTTACAACTGTATGGCTATCAAACTTAAAAGGCATAGTTAAAAGTACAACTCCACCATTAAAATAGTTGTAAGCGTTACTTCCATGTTTAAGTTTAGTTTCTACTTCTGCAAATTCTAATTTAATATCACTATCAACAGTTCCATGAAAATAATCTTCGCCCTTATATTCATTAAAATCCTTTAGTAATTGATATCCTCTTAGCTTTTCTTCCATTGAAGAAGCATCATCTACATAAGCATAGTTAAATAACTG
>DMEM01000147.1 GCA_003450915.1 Alphaproteobacteria bacterium | reverse complement strand
CTACATTACCAATGTAGTGCTCTACCACTGAGCTACAGCAGCCTTATATGGTTTAACTGTCAATGATTATTTAACTATATTTATATAAAACATACACATTCAAGCTTAGTAAAATATATCTTATTATTCTGTAAAAATCAAGCAAGTTTAAGCTATCAGACTACCTTTTTAGGTTATTTTATGAGTTTTAATTGAATTTTAATAACTTATACGATAATATATAGGACAGATCAAACATTTTATTAATAATAAAAATTCTACAAATGGAGATAGCTATGATTAAGAAGACAGAGTCTACTAAAACAAAAAAATCTAACGACGAAGAATGCTCTTGTAAGGGGGAAATTTTAATTGCAAAAACAGCTAAAGTTATAGAACATTCTAAGCAATATATTTTTGATAATTATAAAAAACCTAAGTTCATTATTATATCTTTAGTTATTTTAATTGCCCTTATTGGCGTTTTAAGCAGTGAAGAAACAACAGTAAAATACCACTTTTTAAAAACAAATATTGTTAAAGAAGTAATTACCAATGGCCATTCAGAATACTTTTTCTGCAGAAAAGATTTAGAAGCAGACCAAGCTTCAAATGTTGGATTTTTTATTACTTGTAACAAGCAACTTATTGAAAACTAATTTTTTACTAGAAAAATCTTTGTTTTTAGTATATAATTATCGGCGATATGAATTCGTTAAACTAAAATTACATTCGAAGGAAATTTATAGATGAATCTAAAAGACGTTAAAATTGAAAAGAAATCTGACTTAGAAAGAAACATTACTATTACTGTTTCAGCAGAAGATATTACAAAAATCATGAATGAAAACACTCAAAAAGCAGCTAAAAATGCTAAACTTGATGGTTTCAGACCTGGTAAAGCTCCAATTGCTGTAATTAAGCAAAAATTTGAAGAGCAAATCATGGCAGAAACAATGCAAACTGTTGTTTCTAGTTCTTTAACTAAAGTAATTACAGACGAAAAATTTGATATTGCTACACAACCACACGTTCACCACACAGAATTTAAAGAAGGCGAAGATTACACATTCTCAGCTCACTTTGAAATTATGCCAGAAGTTGAGCCTAAAGGTTATGCAAAAGTTAAACTTACAAAAGAAGTAGCTAAAGCTGATGATGAACTAACTAACGAACTACTTGGTAAATTCTTAGAATCACAAGTTGAGTACAAAGCAAAAAGAGCTGATGCTAAAGCTAAAGATGGTGACCAAATCAAAATGAACGCTGTTGGTTTTAAAGATGGTGTTGCATTTGAAGGCGGCAAGCTAGATAACTACCCTCTTGTACTAGGTTCAAAAGCATTTATTCCTGGTTTTGAAGAAGGCCTAGTTGGTGCTAAAAAAGGTGATAAACTTTCATTAGACTTAACATTCCCAACTGAATACCACGCTCCAGACTTAGCTGGCGCAGCTGTTGTATTTGAAGTTGAAGTTCTAGAAGTTGCTGCTTCTCAAAAAGCTGAGCTAACAGACGAACTAGCTAAAAAATTCGGTTACGAATCAGCTGAAGCTCTTAAAGAATTTGCTGCTACAAGAGTTCAAGAAGACTTAGATAATGCTTCAGAGCAAAAACTAAGAAGAGAACTATTTGATATTCTAGAGAAGAAAAACAAATTCGCTCTACCTGCATCAATGATTGAAGGTGAGTTCAACGCTATCTGGCAGGCTTTCCAAATGGACTTAGCTAAAGCTGGTAAATCAATCGCTGATATGGATAAATCAGAAGAAGAACTAAAAACAGAAAACAGAGCTCTAGCTGAAAGAAGAGTTAAGCTTGGTTTAGTTCTATCTAAGATTGGCCAAGAGAATAAGCTAGAAATTAAAGAAGAAGATGTTACTGCTGAAATCAACAAAGTTGTGGCAATGTATCCTCAACAAGCTGATCAAGTTAAAGCTTATTACACAAGCCCACAAGGTAGAAACGAAATCGTTGGTCCTTTATTTGAAAAATCTGTTTGTGACTTCATCTATGCTCAAGCAACAATTACAGAAAAAGAAATTAAAGCATCAGAACTACTTAAAGAATTCGCTTAATTTTACTTATCTAAATATTATAATAAAAAGACAGTCTTTAAAGGCTGTCTTTTTTATGTAATATTCTTTATTGCCTATATCTATAGTTGCAAAAGACTTGAATTTAAGATAAACTAACTTATAATAAGAAAAACAAACACTATAGAATAAGGATTAGCTATGACAATAGAAGATAGAAGAAAAGATTCTGGCTTTGATGAACAACACGCTTATAAATCTTTTAATTTAAAACAGCAGATTGATATAGAACGCCGCGCTGATAATTTAGAACGCTTGATTGAAGTTCAGCAACAAAAAAAAGTTTACTATTTAACTCTTGGATTCTGTATATTTTTAAATGTACTGTTACTTAGCCTTGGTTTTATCGGTTTAGGGGGGTAATTAATATGACAGATTCTGTAACAATGCGTAAAGGATGGATTCAAGCTTTTATCGCTATTTTAATATTTTTAGGTATAAACCAAGTTATGGGTAGATATGCGGCATCTGTTTTAGATGTTCACCCTATTATTTATTCTTGCGTTGCCTTTAACTCTTGTGCCTTAGTTTTAATTTTAAATGGAGGAAGAGGCTCATTAGCTAAGGAAACTATGCGTAGCGTCGATACATGGCTTTACGGTATTATTTTAATGTTCAGCTATATTATCGGGATGTTATTATTTAGTTATATTTCTGCGACTCAAGGTACTATTTTGCAAAAAGTTAGCGTTCTATTAGGCTTACTTGCTAGCTGGTTCTTTTTTGCTAGAAAACCAGATATTTTTCAAATCATCGGAACCATTATTATTACAGCTGGAGTTATCTTAGTTGCGATAAGCGTAGAAAGTGATAATAAAGGTATTATTTATCTATTAGCATTATTATATGGAGTATTTCAATTAGCTAGAATTTTTACTGCGGAATTACACCGACCTCATGCTAAAGCTGCTAAAAATAATAATGATCCAAAAGCAAAGTCTAGAGTTATTGGTTTTGTTATGTTTATTGTTAGTACTCTATTTTTAGCTTTAACATTTTTAGTAGCATTAGCTCAAGAGCTACAAACAACACCTATTAAAAACCTTCCTACTTTTGATGATTTTATGAATCCAGGAACTATTTTTGCCGGTTTTATTGCAGGTATTTTAATTGTAGCACCTTCTAGATTATTAGAATTTTCAAGTACTAATATTATTAAGGCTGAAAATTTTACAACGGTAACGGCATTATCATTTATTTCAACTGTTTTTTGGGAACATATCTCAGCACCATTAACAGGGTTAAGCATTAAAGGAATTTCTAATATTGATATTATTGCTGGTGCTTTAATTACTGTTGGTGGCCTACTAATTGCCTTAACTCGAAAATATAAAAAACAAGATCGTAAAAATGAGTTTCTAGAAGTTGAAACACAAAAAATTGATATGATTGATGATAGTAGAAATATTATTGCAAATTCATTAGAGCATTTTAATCATGATCTTAAAAAAGTTGCTAGTGCATTGGATGTACCGAGTGAGGTTATCAAACATATTATGAATGATAAAAATAAAACTCTAGCTTTTAAAGATTCTAAATTTAAAAAAATAGCAAGAAACTATCGAGTACATATTGCTCAAGCTGATAGCTTAACCGGACTTTTAAATAGATCTGGCTTTTTAACTGAACTTAGAGCTGCTGTTAGTGAATCTGATAATTTAAGCCTGTTTTACCTTGATTTAAACAAGTTTAAACCTGTTAATGACACATATGGTCATAAAGCTGGGGATTTTGTTTTACAAGAAATAGGTAAGCGTTTAAATAATCTATTTCCACATAAAGCTCTAACAACTAGGCTTGGTGGTGATGAATTTTGTGTTTTATTATTAAATACAACAAAACAACAGGCTTTAGATAAAATTGAGTTAATCAAACAAGCGATTGAAGAGCCTATCTTATATCAAGATAATATTCTTAATATTGAAACATCTGTTGGCTTAGCTAACTATCCTACAGATACAAAAGAACCTGAAGAGTTGCTTGATTTAGCGGATAGCAGCATGTACAAAGAAAAAGATGAAAGATAAATTTAAAAGGCCTCATTTGGGGTCTTTTTTACTGCCTTCTATAAAGACTAGTTAAGGAGGTTTAATTTAATGAAAAAAATATTACTAATAAGAAGAATACAAAAAGACAACCAATGGCAAGATGATTGCTATGATATCGCATGTGCTGTTGTAAGGGAGCTAAACTATAGCTTTCCATGCCGAGAGTACTACGAGCTATTTAAAGAAGGATTTTCAAAATATATAGCTGAACATGAAATTAACTTGTCGCAGCCAATTAATTTAGATGACCTTTATTATGAACTATTTCGTCAAGGCTATGATTATGCATTAAAGTATGAAGATGATGCTGAATATTTTGAATTTGATTTAACTAAAGAGGACAAGGTTCACATTGAAAAGCTAATTTTAAAGTATACCCTACTATTTTATAAATATAACAAAGTATATTTAATTAAAGGCTTAAAAAAAATAGATAATGACGTAGTCATTATCTATCCTAGAGAGTTTTATAGCAATATTCTAAAAACATTTTATCGTCATCAAAACCCAACATTTAAGTCTAACTTTAATAATGATGAAGATTGTATTAATGAATATCTGCAGGCAACTGGTACTACAGATTATATAGTTGTTAAGATTTAAGCTTTTCTAAAATCTCTTCTTTATTAAATTTCAAGTATGGTAAATCAGGCCATACATCTAAATTATCATCAGCATAGCGAGGTAAAATATGCATATGAAAATGATCCAATCCTTGTTGTGCTGCCTTACCGCTTGCATGTAAAATATTTACACCTTCAGCATTTAGTTTTTCTTTTAACATAACTGATACTTTTTTAGCTGTTGCGATTAGCTCAGACAGCTCTTCTTCTGGCATATCGAACATTGTTTCATAATGAGCCTTTGGAGTAACTAACAGGTGTCCTTTTACTTCCATATCTGTTGGAATAAAACAAATTGTTTTAGCATTTTCATAAACGATTTCTGCTTTCACTTTTTTATCTACTATTTTACAAAAAAGACATCCCATAATCTAAATATCCTCTTCTATTAATAATTCTTTAACCATTATATCAATATGGGTAAAAAAGTAAAGCCATTCTTAGAGAAGAATGGCTTTTTGTACATAATTAATGAGCTAAGTATAAAAAGTAATTTATTTTATTTGTTAAAAGTGCTGTAAAACTACGTGGCTTAATAAAATAAACTAAAGTAATTAAAATATTTAGTAATTAATTTTCTTTAAAATAGTTTAAAATATCTAATTCTTCTTTAATAATTTTTAATCTTTGAACCTCTTCATCATCTGGAGATTTTGTAATTTTTATAATTTCACTGTAAAAGGCTATATCATAAAAGTCTTTAGCATTTAACTCTTCATTTAAATAAAAAATTGTTAAAATTGCTGATGTTGAAATTCTACTTAAAAATAAGCTAATAAATAAGTCTTTTAAATTCAAACATTCTACATAACTATTAACTAACTCAAGAGTTTCAGCATTCATACTAATCTCACCAAAACCAGTTGTTGGAACTAAGTTTTGATTAATATTTAAAAGCTCTTTAAACTTAGCAATTAAAGGTAAATACGTTTTCTTTTGGTATTGATAAAACTCACTTGATTGTTCATCAACATAAAACAATAAATCATTTTTTAAATATGACTTAATTTGTTTTTTTGAGCCTTCAATATTTTCAGGAGTATTAACAAAGTCAACATAGCTTGAAATTAAGTTAATCCACTTTGATTTAAATTTATATTCATTATAGTCTTCTTGAACTGCCTGAACTAGCATTATACTATCAGCAAAAATTTCATTTCCTAATTTTGTTTTTAGCCTTTTACCAGCCAATGTTAAGTAATATTTTTTATCTACTAGTTCAAAATTAAGTTCTAAGTTTAATATAGATTCTTTGTTCATAATTCTCTTCTTTTATCTATTCTCAAATAGGTATTTTCTAACATTAGCATCTAAACTACCTTTATCATTAAAGTCAAAAGGAGTATTTACATCTTTTCTTTTAACTTTTTTAGTAATATTTGTAGTTACAAGCCTACCAAATCCATCCACAACACCTTTTGGTGTTACCTTATCAGAAATAAGATCTAAGTTATTTACGTTACCGCTAAGAACTAAACCTAAATGACTTCTCTTTAGTTCTATTGGCTCTAAACGATAGTTCATTGTTAGATTTGCAAGGTCAAACTTACCTTTTGAAACAATATCATCACCTGATAGATTAAAGCTAATATCTTTAGATCTAAATACACCATCTCTTAAAGAACCATTTAATACAACTTTATCAATTTGAGTATCAAACTCTGTTCTTGGCTTACCATAAAGCACTCCTCTTACTGTAGAGTTAATGCTAGAATCATCAATATTTCTTAATTTAACATCTTTTAAGTTTACATTAAACTCACCTGTTAAGCTTGAAATTAGAGACTTTGAAGACACACCACTTGCTGAGAAGTTTGTATTACCTTCAATATTAAATATTGCTTTCTTCACAAATCTTTTTGGTAATAATGAATAAAGAGGAAAATCTACTGCTTCAGCCTTTATTTCAAATGATGCAGGAGAGTTTAAACCAGCATTTGCTGTCATTTTAATAAAACCATCTTTATCTGCTTTTAAGTTAAACTGGTTTATAATTAAATTATTGTTTTCAAGATTTGATCTTAAGTCAACCTGATAGAATTTTCTATCTCCATAAGTACATTCCATACATGAAATAGATGTATTTAATACTAAATTATTAACAAATGAAAAGTCTAACAAGTCATCTGACCAAGCCATTGATGTTGCTTTAACTGGAGCATCTGTTCCTTTTTTAACATAAATTTTATCAATATCTAACTTAATCGCTACATTAAGTTTTTCTTTCTTTTTATCAATACTTAAATTACCGCTTAAATCATTATACATAGACTTTAAATTAATACTTGAAACATTCAATTTATTTTTCGAAACAGAAAACTCTGAACTAACATGTAAATCTTTTAAATCAAAGTATTTTGACTTAAGCTTAAAGAATGCGTTATCAAGTTGTATTGCGTTACCATCAGCAAAATCAGCATCTACCTTACCAATAAATTGAGATCTATATAAGCTATAAGGATTATTTAAAATACCTTTAAGAATAACTTTATAATCTTTTGATGCCAATGACGAGTCAATTCTCATACTCTTAGAATTAGCAATGTCTAATTTTAAGTTTAGCTTTTGTTCTTTACCTTTATAAACTCCCTCTCCTGCTACATTTAAAGCAGATCTATTTGTAGTATTTAATTTGAAATAAATATTAGTAATATCGTGAGTTTCTGCATTTGCAATATCTGTATATAAAACCCCACCATTTTCAACAATAATTGATTTAAAGTTTACCAAACCAGATAATGAATTTTTTAATTTTCTTGAATAATAATTTGAGCTTTTTACTTTTAATGGCTCCCAGTTTTTACTGCCATCCTCATCTTTTACCAGGCTAACTTTAGGTCTGTTAACAATAAGTTCATCTACAGAAAAATCTAAAGCTACTAAATCTGATAGGCTTTTTGTAAGAATAATATGACCAACCTCTGCTAAGTTTTGATCCCCAGATACAGAATCAACAACTATGTTTTCAGCATAAATTTTAGGATTAGGTAATAACTGAACCTGTAAGTCACCGTTAACTCTAACTCTGTAACCTAAATATTCACTAAATACATTTTCTATTATTCCTTTATTGTTTTGCCAGTTAATAAATGTAGGAGCACTAAATAGCGCAACCACAAATAAAATAACAATTGACAAACAAAAAACTAAAGCAAGTTGCAGCTTTCTCATTTTAATATCCCCAAATCATTCTCTATTAATTATATTTTTGATAAAATTATTGTTTTTTTAATATATTTTTACATACTCAGTATATGATACAAAAATATAGAGTTTATTTCAATAAAAAAGTAGCACAAGGCTACTTTTTAGTAAAATTATTTATAGAGTCTATATCTATTTTTTAGATATAATTGCAATTCTTAATTTTTCTATTTGCTCTTCTAAACCTAAACACAGAATTTCAATGTCTTTAACTTGTCTGTGTTTTATTTGAACAGATCCTATTTTTGTAATAGAAGATTCAATTGCATTTTTAGAGCCACACAGTTTTTCAGAAATCTCATAAATATCTTTTAGATACTTCATTTCTTCTTCAAAAGCTGATTTATCGGCAAATTGTAGAAGTTGTGAAGTTTCTATTTCTCTTTGCAGACTATGGTTTTCTTCTTTTAGACCAACAAGCTCTTTTTGCTGGGTGTTAATTACAGATTCTCTTTGTGCTAACCATGTTTCATTATCTTGTAATTTAACACTTGTATTTTGCAGTTTATCTTCTAAATATGTAATTCTTTCTTGAGCTTTTTTAGTTAGTCTTTCAGCATAACCTTTTTCAGCAGCAACTAATTCATCTAATTTCTCTGATTGCATAAAGTTAGGATTTTCTGTTTCTTCAAGAGCCCTAACCGCATTATTTTTTGCAGAATTTAACAGTTTTGTAAATTTATTACCTTTAGACCACTGAGAGCCATACTTTTTAATAAAGTCTACCATTTGTTTTTGTTGATCTGGCTCTAAATCAGCACATGCACTAGCATTTGTAATTAGAATCATATCATCTTCAAACAGTTGCTTAATTTCAGGTATTGCTTTATCTTTAACTTTAGCATAAACAATAACATTCGTTCTACTTGTATTTAATAGCTTAGCAATTTTTTGCTGAGAATAGCCTAGGTGTAATAAAGCACATACAGCATAATAAAGTTGCTTTTTATTACCTGATTCTAAACGATTATTTACAATAACTCTTAAAACCCTTGCATCATCAACTGAAATATTACGAGTAATAGTTAATAAAGATTTAATACCCTTAGCTTTTGCAGCCTTAACTCTTAACTCTCCATCAATAATAAAACCTTCTTTATTAATAACAACAGGGAAGTTTTCATTATTTTCAGGCATTGATTTTAAAAATGCGTTAAATGCATTTTGTTTTAGAGCTGTTCTAAAAGGCAAGTTTAAAAACTTAAACTCATTTACATCTTTCATACCTACTTCAACTTGAGGATAAAAAACGTTTTCTTCATCAGATAGTACATCTTCATAAGGTAATAGTTTAATTTCATCAATAATTAAATTTTTATTATTACTTTTATCATTTTTTTCAATATCTAAATCTTTAATTTTAGGGAAAATTTCTTTAGCAACATCAACAATTTCAGCTTTGATTTCTTTACTTGAATATTCAATAGCATTTTGAAGAAGTGTTTTTACCCTAGCGTTACTTAATTTTAACCTACTTAAATCTTTAACAACAGTTTCCACATCTCCATTAATAATTCTTTGAGTGTAAAAAGCATCCATTAATTCATTCATTAATTGGCTAGCTCTTGAATCTGTTACTCCAAAGTGATAAGCAATATCTTGGAAGTTCATAATACCACCAACTTTAACATGTTGAAGAACTGCTTTTTTCTTGTCGTCTTTTTCTTTTATAATTAATCCTGTTAAAACATCATCTAAAAAACTATCTCTATGGAATCTAGTTTCAAGATCAGGGTTTAATTCTTGTCTTGCTTTTGTAATTTCATCAGATAGGTATTCATTTACTGTTTCGGCATGGTCAATATGCTGAACTAATAAAGGTGCATTTTGTTTAAACTCAGCTTTTGTATCATCATCCATTCCATCAACATAAGCTTTTCTAGCTTTATATTCTGGGTTTCCGTTTCTAAGTTCCATAGCTTTCATTTCAATTCGAGATCCGAAGAATGTATTAAACTTAACCTCTATTTCTTCCCCAGTATCTCTTGTAAAAACTGGTGTAAAATCTCTTAAACAAGTTAATAAAACTTCATAAGACTCTTGATACAACTCATCTGCATCTAAGTGATACTTAGATCCGATCTT
>DMEM01000177.1:1443-9833 GCA_003450915.1 Alphaproteobacteria bacterium | reverse complement strand
GAGCTAACTAATACAAAATTTACATTATAAAAAAGCAGCCTAATTGGGCTGCTTTCTTCTATTTATTTTCTTTATCTTTATATAGTTTATTATCTGCTATCTCAAGCAACTCAGTTTCAGTTATTCCATCTTCTTTATACTTAGAAATACCAATTGATGTTCCTATTTCAAATGTATGATCTTTAAAACTAATTGGCTTCATTATTTCTTGTTTAATTCTAGAAATAGCTTTTGCATCAAGTTCATTTTCTGAAACTAGTACAAATTCATCTCCACCTAAACGATAAACAGCCTCTTTATACAGTTCTTTCAAACGACTTACTGTTTGTTTTAAAGCTTCATCTCCATATTCATGACCATAATTATCATTAACAGGTTTAAAGTCATTTAAATCTAGCAGTGCTAAGCTAAACTGATTATCTTGCTTAATTAAATCAGCAACATCTACTGTTAAAGAAATTCTATTTTTAGCCTTAGTTAATTTATCCCTAACCACCACTTGTTTCTGGTATATATCATGAACACTTTTTGATACTTCATCGATAAAGCAGCTATTGCCCTTACCTGCTAAAATAACTTTAATAGAGTCTTCTGTAATATTATAAAGATCTGCAACTTGTCTATAATCATGATCATAAAATGCTAAAGTTTGTTGCAATACATTATAATCAGAACTACTAAATGCATCATGTTGAATCTCGTAATTATTATTTTGTTGCTTAACAGATTCTTTAAAGGCTTCAATCCATGACTGACCTTCTTGACGGTTAACATTTTGAATAACTCTAGGAACAACTGAGAATAGTGAACCTATTGTCATCAGAATTAATGCTAATAAAACAAGGTTTCCTTTTTCTCCTTCAAATACATGAGAGTTCATTTCAATATTAAATAGTACCGACACTGCGATTTCAGATAAGTATGTTAAAATAGGAACTAAAATTAAAATTGCCAGAACATTCTCTGTTTTAATTTTATTTGTTGCCGACCATATGCAAAACCTTACAAAAGCAGTAATAAATACACCGTATAAAATAGCTAAAATAATAGTTGGCATATGTGCATAGTCTTTTACATCAGGCAAGCTATTAACTAACTCATTATCAACTTCATAAATAGCTTTTAATGATGATACAACAAAACAAAAAGTCAAAAACATTATACTTGAAACAAATGAAGCAAAGCCAACAACTCTAGCCCTATCTTTCATATTACCACTATCATTAGCTTGCACTGATTGTTGATGAACCTCTGTACTCATAAACTCACCGGCTCTAAATATAGCAATAAGTAATACTAAACCTGCTACTATTTTTAAATATGCTTGATCTTGGATATAAAGTAATATTCCTGCTCCTAAAATAATACTGAAAATAGCTACCATATCATTTTTACTTGGCTTTCTATTCATAAATACTAGTGCTAAAAACATTGCCACAATAATATTAATTCTACTAAATAAACTTAACTCTGTTGCTGAAACATATTGCACTAAATAAATATCTAAAGAAAATTGAGCTAATCCACAAAAGCCATAAGTCCATGTCGCCCAGTTCTTCATTGAGCTAACACCTAGTTTACCAGGCCCTGCATATGCAAGTAAAACAAATGATGCTGCAACACCACAAATACAAGCAAATAAAATACCATTTAGATCATAGTTTAAGCTAGCAATTCTAACAAAATTATTAAAAAATACTGATTGAATGGCAAATACTAACGCCTGCAATACACCTGTTAAAAACATTTTAAAATCCCTTTCTTAGTTAATAAATAAACCGACAAAAACAAAAGCTGTTAAAATAATAGCCATTGAACACAAACAAAACGCCCACATATAAATCTCATGTTGAGATACTTTTGTTCTGATTAACTGCATATCTGCACGACGCTCGTTTTTTCTTAATTTTTTAGGCTGAGCCCTACGTTTATCTTGCATAAAAAAACTCCTATTTATTTCTAAATAGAAGTCTAGCATATACATTTTTTAATTGCAAATTATTCAATTATTTCTGAAACTTTACCTGATAGTGAAATTGGTAGCTTTAAAATAAAATTATCAATACCGTATAAGTTACGCTTATCTTTTGCAGCCGTTTGTTCATCATAAACAACAACACTTGCTAAAGGCTGTCCCACACCGTGTAATACTTCTAACATATAATCAGAAGATGGTATTCTTAAAGCTATTTGCTTACCTTTATACTTAACCTTATCGTTAACACCCATTTGCACAGAGTTAAAAACAATAGTTTTATCAGAAGGCCAGTTATTCATAATGTTATCTTCTTCTGCTGAAGAAAAACCATTAACAAATCTAGGTAAGTCTTCTAAGTCACCAACAAGCATAATGCTTTCAGTTTTTACATCTTGAGCTGTCTTTAAAGTAATTAACTTATCAACCGCTTTAGGATTAAACGGATCTGCAACATAACAATAGGTACCTTCAACCGGTAAAACTATTACATCACCTTTAATAAGTAAACTAATTGCTTGTTGCAAATCATTCATTTGTAAAATATTCCTATAGCTGTTTTAAAATATAAATTTGAGAGTGACCGTATCTACGGTTATCTAATTGTTCGAACTTATCTGCTTTAAACTCTAGTTCATGTTTCTTTTCAACTTCTACAATCCAAATAGAACCTTCATGTCCTATATTTTTAGCATTATTTGTAATTTCATCAGCAATACCTTTATAATAAGGAGGGTCAACAAAAATTAAATCTGCTGTTTTTGCTAAACGAACTTTCTGACCAACACTTCTGATAACTTTTGCATTATCTTCAATTTTTAGCTCTGTTAAGTTATGAACAACAGGCTTTATGTCTAAATCTACAAAAGTACAAAAGTCAGCACCTCTAGAAAGTGACTCAATACCTAAAGCACCTGTACCACAGCAAATATCAGCTACAGTTATACCCTCAAAATCCATTTGAGCATATAAAATATTAAAGATTGCTTCTCTAACTCTTTCACCTGTTGGTCTTACATCTTGTCCCTTTGGAGCCTTAATAACTCTATTTCTGAATTCTCCGCCAATAATTCTCATTTATTTATTACCTCTTTCATTTTCAAATTTTTCAACAAGCTCTGTATAGTAGCTTGGGTCAATTTCAATAATATCACCTTTTGGAATTTCGCCTAGTGCTAAGTCAGCATATGCAACTCTAACCAGTTTGCCTACTGAATAACCAAAGCTTTCCATAGCTCTTCTAATTTCTCTATTCTTACCTTCTGAAAGCTCTAATAGTAACCATGTGTTTTTACCTGATGAATCTTCTTGATTATATACTTTAAATGGTTTGAATTTTTCTTTACCAATTCTTAAACCCTTTTCAAGTTTTTTAATTTGAGTGTCTGTTAGTCTTCCGTTAATTCTAACTCGGTATAATCTAGCAAGCTCTGTTCTAGGATGCATTAAAAATTCTGCAAAGTAACCATTATTTGTAAATAATAATAAACCTTCAGAGTTAAAGTCTAAACGACCAACCATAATTAAACGACCAAACTTTTTAGGAATAAGATTAAATACTGTTTGACGCTGTCTCTCATCATCGTCTTTTTCTGTACAAATAAAGCCAGTTGGCTTATTCATCATATACAGTTTAATTTCTTTATTATCAATTTCTTTAAAGTTTACTTGAATTGTTTTCTTGCCAATTCTAATAGTATCACCAGCTTGCACAAATGTTGCACACTCTTCTATTTTTTTGCCATTTACATATACAGCACCTTGATTAATCAATTCTTCAGCCTGACGACGAGAACAATGACCGCTTTTAGCGATAACTTTTGCAATTCTTTGTTTCATATAAATTTTACTTGCTTTTCTGTTTGTTTAATTAATAAATATAATTTTATTTTTAACATAATCAGTCAAAAATAGCAATATTTGATGATTTTTTAGCGACTTTTAAACCTTTTTAGCTACTAAAACGGCAAAAATGTGTCATTTCAAACACAGTAGTTGTATTAAGTACACTATTTTTGCATTTTTCCTATTGAAAGTTGTAAATTTTATGTATATAGTGAAAAGCATACACAAACTTACGTTTCTTGATTAGAGGATATTATTAAAGACCCTCTCTATAACAATATAACCTATATATTCTATACGGAATATGAATATTGACAAGTGCGTATGGTATTCTAACCGAAAAAATTCACGGAAGTATTTTTACTTCACTTTCCCTACACGATATTATTAAGCAAGAATAAATAATAAAAATAATAAAAATAAATGTAAAATAACATTTAACAATCTGCTTAATAAAAAACAAACTAATTTAGTTTTATGGATTCTACGATGTATTAAGAAAAAAAATAATAAAAAAAACAAATTTCTTAAATTACACATCCCTTGTTTTCAAAACAAAGAACCATTGACTTGTACGCTTTATTGATGGCTTTTATTCAAAATTTAACGCTTAAATAGTGAATAAAAAGACATACCTGTATTGATCCAAATACACAATAATCGGATAATGCATTCAGCAAATCTTAAACTTTAAAACTTAGTATAATTAATCGCGTTACAGCTAGATTAAATTAAGCATCCATTATCATTCTTTAAAAAGTTCCGTTTTAGGCAAAACAAAGGTTGAATAAAATCTAAAAGTAAAGACTCAGGAAAATGCAGTATTTGTTAAAAAAACATTGTATTACAAATCAAAAGCAAAATGTTAAGAAAAAGAAGAAAAATAAAAAATAATAAAACCAAACTTATTATCATAAAAAAACAAATTTTTCAAATTTTAAACAATTTATTAGAAAACATAAAATTACTAAACTAAAAAAACACAAATCATTAAAAATCGAAAACTGCAGAGTCTGCAGGCAAGTCAAAAAAAGATCAGCCTGTAGGCTTTTTTCGTGTCTAAAAAGAGCCTTAAGCTCTATTTTTTTTGTTTTATCATTGAAATATCCAAATAGACTGCTATAATATTCATGTAAAAAAATAAAATAATTAAGGATATACAAAAAATGTTCAAACTAGATGACAGATTAGCAAACGATACATTAGAGCTGGGTAAAATTGGTATTTGTAAAGTTCTATTAAGTAAAGACAGTAACTATCCATGGATTATTTTAGTTCCAGAACTTGAAAATACTACAGAAATTCACCAATTATCTACAAAGCAGCAAATAGAAGTAATGCAAACAATTACAACAATTGCCTCAAAAATGGAAACAGAGTTTAAAGCAGATAAAATTAACATTGGAGCTTTAGGAAATGTTGTTAAGCAACTGCACATTCACATTGTTGCAAGACATGAAACAGATATTGCTTGGCCAGGACCAATTTGGGGTCAGCACCCTGCTAAAGCATACACTCAAGAAGAGTTAACAGCATTAGCAGAAAAACTAACAAAACTATTAGAATTATAGTAATATCAATAAAGGAATCATATTATGATATTATTTAAACCAGCTGCTTTAAAATCAACAGTTTTATACTTAGTTGGCTGTGCTGCTTTAACAATTATAATCAACGATTATTCTAAACAAAATATTGGCATTATCGCTTCTTGGGTTTTTGCAGTAAATGCGACACTAATTATAGCAATGGCAAAAGATAAATTTTCAGCTATTATAAACCTAGGTAGAACACCAGAGGGAACTCTTTTATGGCTTGCTCTTGCAGGAGGTTATCCAGGCTTATTTTTAGCAAGATTTATTTTTAACCATAAAACAACAAAAGCTGAATTTGTCAAACCAATGTGGTTTTTACTAATCTTTCAAATTGCAGCTGTCTTATACTATTTCATTATTTTTGATAGCTCTTTCTAATAGTTATTTATTTACAACATTAGCCTCCTAAATCAGGAGGCTTTTTATTGTCCTTTATAATAGGCTATGCTAATATAAAAAGGATTAATTAATAAAATTAGAAAGAATTATTATGCTAACTAATAAAGGAGCGATGTTTGGTCTTGATGCAAGGATAGCCTTGGCAATTTTCGGAGCACTTTCTGTTATTTCTGGAGCTGCTTTATATTCAGCTATTCAAGAATCAAAAGCTACGGCCCTTCTTTCAGACATGAATGAAGTTGGTAAGGCTTGGGAGCAATATTATTTAGATACTGGGGTTAACCTTCCTCAAAATAGTGCAGACTCATCATCACAAGAATTTTATCGATTAAAAACTCAACAACTTGTTGAGAATCAAGATAATGTAAAAAATTGGAAAGGTCCATACCTTAACTATAAAGTCAACTCATATAATTTACTTCACCCTCAATATAGTCAAATTCATGCCGTTACAATAACAAATGAAGAAACCTGGGGAGACAATATTTCATGGCCTTCAGGCAAGTGTACTACAAGCAAACAATGTTATATAAGTGTAATGATAAGCGGTATCAAAAATGACTCAATGGCACAAACCATTGATCAAAAAATTGATAACTCTGATGGAAATACTAAAGGTAAATTTAGATGGTGGTATGTAAACGATGGATCTGGTTATAGATACCATTTACAATATGCTCCTACTGATAACCCAAATGATTAAAGTTCCTACCTATAAAAAAACCACCGCATTGGTGGCTTTTTCTTGCGTTAAATCAAGACAACATCAATTAATTGCATATGTACAATCATAGGCATTGACATACCTCTTTTTATATGCTAAAACATCTTCAACATTTAATTTTAAATAAAGTTTCCACCTTTCCTAGTTCTTAGGGAAACTAATGTGTTCTGTCTGTTATTTTGTTGTTATATTTCAGAACTCACACCCTCAAAACCTTTCATCTACATATGGAGATATTCATGATGAAACGATTTATGATAATACTATACGCTACACTCTCAATGTTTGCTTTTTCTGCAAACGCAGGTATTGCTGATAACTTAAAAGGCGCTATTGACGCACGGATTACTGCTAACCCTCACGTTAGTTCAGTCACTGTTTCTTTTGACGGTCTACAAGACTCTTGTGTTTTAACAAAAGACTTTGACGACGGTACTGAATCACTGACTACGGCATGTCCGGTTGGTGGCCCTGGTGGCCTTGCTTATTTACAGTATCTTGATACTGGTAAGTATAAAGCTAAGTTTGATGTAGCAATGCTTGATACTAACTACGCCTTTTCATTAGGCGGCAGTAACGGACAGCTAATTGGTAATGCAGATTTACGGATTTATGTTTCAGAAGAAACTAAAACCACTGAGTATGCCATTATTGAATGTACCAATGCCTCTGGACACAAAGATTGTTCCGGGTCATTAACCATTACGGGTGTTCGTTCTGATTTCATTACTCAAGAAGAAACTGCTGATCAATTTGCCGGAAGCATCGAAACTGATGTAACCAACATTGCTAAATCTGAAGCTATTAAAGCCGTTCAGGCTCAAACGCCTGTTACTTTACAGACAGCGAATGAAAATGCTCAAGGTTATGCAGATGCTGGTCGAGATGCTGCGATTAAACACGCTAATGATATAAAAGCCGCCATTAATAAAGATGTAAATGGTAAGCTTGAAACTCTTGAAACAAGTGTGAATGATTCTGTAAAAGCTTCTGATTCTGCTAAATCAAGTGCCGATGGTGCAAACCTAGCGGTTGCAAATCTTACCAAGACTGTTAAAACTAACAGAGTTGAACTAGCCAAAGCTGTATTAAATGGCGACTCTGCGACACTAGAAGATGCAAAAGCCTATACAGATACAACATTTGGCGATTTATCAAATATTGATTTAGCTGAGACTCTTAAACGCTTGGAGGCTTTAGAAGATAAAGTTTTAGCTCTAGAAAAAACAATTGAACTACTCAAAAAGTTAGCTCCTGTTATACTTGTTAACTTTGATGGGACTGATTGTCCTAACAATCGTTGCCGCATAATTAATAAATCAGATAATGTGAAATATGTAGAACAAATGAAATATCACTCTACGGCTTACAAAATACACTTTAAATCAGATCTGAAAAATACAAACTATATAGTAAACGCCACTAGCTCTTGGGACTCCGAAAATCAAGGACTAATTGCATACGAACGAAATAACTACCCTGATGCATCAGAACCAGAACCTTCTCGCTCCACTAGTTACTTTATAATCAGAACTACTCGCCCAACTAATGGTACAAACAAGGAAGCATCTTCCGTATCTGTTACGCTATACAACCCTCAATAAATAATCATTAACTTTGAAGCCACCCTTGCGGTGGCTTTTCTTTTTGCCCTGTCATACTACACTTGATTGGCTAAAGCCTTGTCGCTTCGCTCGATATAGTATCCAGCTATCTGGATCCCGGATCGCACATTCGTGTGACGTCCGGGGTGACAGTGGTTTGGTATGGTATGACAGAGTCTATAAAATGAGATCCCGGATCAAGTCCGGGATGACAATATTTTTTATTCAATGTAGGCACATGGATCCCC
>DMEM01000177.1:0-1333 GCA_003450915.1 Alphaproteobacteria bacterium | reverse complement strand
TAAGCATTCGTCATGCTGAACTTGTTTCAGCATCTCTAATTTATAAAATGAGATCCCGGATCAAGTCCGGGATGACGTGTTTGGGATTCGGGATGACGTTAGGTTACAAAAACTATAGTTTTATAAAAAGGCTTTAATTGTTTATTTATCTGATGGTGAAGTGTAGTAAGCTACATGAGCTATCGGACAGATAAAGAAGAGAATCCTTTTTTCAAACTACCTACTGCTGTTCAATTTTCTTTTTCTCTGCTGGAGCTTCAGACTTTTGAGTTCTAGCTTGCATAAATAAATGTGCAAAGTTAATTGGCTCAATTTGTGGAGATCTAAAGCCTGCATCTGTAATAACATTCATTAAAATTCTACGAGCAAATGGGAATAAAAGCTGAGGAGCTTCAATACCAATTAACATTTCTTTTTGCTCTTCTGGAATGTTTTTCATAATAAATTGACCTGCATAACTTACATCTGCTAAGAAAACTGTTTTTTCTTGCAGTTTTGCATCTGCTGTTAGTTTTAATGATACCTCAAAAACATCTTCAGAGACAGCTTTTGTTGCTAAACCAACTGCAATATCAAGCTCTAAATCTTTTTCATCAATACCAACGTTTGCTTTAGGACACTCGAAAGAAAGGTCTTTTAAAAATTGAGTAACAACTGCAAATTGAGGATTTTCATTGTTCATTTTTTGATCATTTAAATTGTCTTGAGTCATATTTTATTATTCCATTTTTTTTGTTTTAACTGTATAATTTTAACTGTACATTTAGTCAAGATTAATTATAACAAAAGAGAATTAAAAATGCCAGAGCTTCCAGAAGTAGAAACAGTTAAAAGTGGTTTAGAACAGCGCTTTTTAAATAAGAAAATTGTAAAAATAACACACTCTGATAAAAAGCTAAGACACCCTCTACCCAATAATATTGTAAACATTTTAGAAAATGCATCTATTAAAAGTTTTTACCGTAGAGCAAAGGTTTTATTTATCCATTTAGACAATGGCTATAGCTTAGTTTTCCACTTAGGCATGACAGGTAAACTTGTTTTTGACATTTCAATGGTTTCTGAACATTTACACAAACATAATCATTTCAATCTTTATTTTGATGATGGTAGCTATCTTATTTTTAATGATATTAGACGCTTTGGTTACGTCGACTTAACAAAAACAGATGAGATTGAAAGCCTTAGCTATATAAAAACATTAGGTCCTGAACCTCTAACCAATCAATTTAATGCTAAATATCTACAAGAAAAAATTAAAAATAAAGCTAGTGCGATTAAGCTAGCAGTTATGGATAATGCTGTTGTAGTCGGTGTTGGTAATATTTATGCT
>DMEM01000012.1 GCA_003450915.1 Alphaproteobacteria bacterium | reverse complement strand
TAAATAATAGTTCTAGGACGTAATATTTTAAAATTAGAAGATAAGCCTTTAGCTTCTCTGTTTAAATTTCTTAAAGTGTCGTATCTAATTAAATTGTCAGGCTTTTTAAGCTTAGTCATAATATCATTACAAGCATCAACACATAATCCACAATTAATACACTGATATTGCTGACCATCTCTAATATCAATTCCGACAGGGCAAACAACAACACATCTATAACAATCTACACAGTCAGATTCTGTATCGATGTGGCTATTTTGTTTACCACGAGGCTCACCTCTAACCTCATCATAAGTAACAACTAAAGAGTCTGCATCCATCATCGCACCTTGAAAACGAGCATAAGGGCAAGCATAAATACAGATATATTCGCGAGCAAACCCTGCAAATATATAGGTTGTTGCTGTTAAGAATAAAGTCCAAAAATAAACACTATAGCTTGCTTGTAATGTTATAATATTTGAAACAGTTTTATAAGCATCAGCAAAGTAAAATGTTACTGTAGCACCTGTTAATAAACTAAGAGCAAGCCAAATAGAATGTTTTAGGATTTTTTTAGGTAAAACTTTTCTAGTAAAAACTTTTTTATCTTGGCGTTGACGCTTTTGATAAGAACCTTCTACAAATTCTTCAACCCTATAAAACAAGTCTGAAAATATAGTTTGAGGACATGCATAGCCACACCAAACTCTACCAAATAAAGATGTTATAAAAAATAAGAAAATTGCTGAAAATACTAATAAGCCTATAAAATAGTATGCTTCTTGAGGCCAAATTTCAATTGCAAAAAAGAAAAACTTTCTTAACGTTAAATCAACCATTACTGCCTGATCTGGCATATCCCCTGCTCGCTCATAACGCAAGAATGGCATTGCAAAAAAAGCTAAAAGGAATAAATAACTAACAATAGTTTTTAATTTTCTAAAAGTACCAGATACTTTTGCTTGATAAATTTTAGACCTTTTTTCAAAAATAATTTCGCCAGCTAGATCTCCAGATTCTTCAATCTCAACTTTAATCTTTTTTTCAACCATTATTAATTTAACCTATTTTTATATTTTGTTCTTAGCTGGTTATAATCTCTAGAGTTTAGTGCTTTTCTAAAATTAACAGAATCTTCATACTCTATAATAAAGTCGAGTACATTATTGTCTATTCTAATAACTTTTTGCCACACTCCTAATAACTTTGAATCATCTTTTTTAATCTTAATATCATCGCCTGCTAGCTTTAATAAAAAGTCAACTTTGTATTCTAAATCTACTTTTTTTAGTTCTGGTAAATATAAATCTTTTACTTGGTTTAATTTTTCAACATTGCCTGTTAATGCATATGAAACCATTAGATAAGATAAGTTAACAATGGCTTCTTCATCTAGTTTAACTTTTTTACCTAAGAAAATGCTCTCTAAAGTATCAATAATTGCAGGATAGTTATTCTCCCCCCTATAAATATCTGCCAAAATATATTTTGCTTTAATATTATCTTCAAAACTATTTAATAATTTTGTGGCATTTTTAGTATCATTCATCTGAATAAAAACTTTAGACTTAATTAGTTTTGCTTTATCAGTATAATCTAAATATTTTTTCTCTTTTTGAGTTAATGTTAGTGTTTTATTTGCATTTTTTAACTGACCAGTTTTTAAATATAAGTTTGCTAAAATTTCACCTAAATTTTGAGCAATATCTTCATCTTTTGTTTTATAGTTAAGCTGAATATTTAGTAGTTTAATTGCATTATCATATAAACCTAAATCAATTAAATCTGATACGACGTTTGAAATAAGTTGGTTACCTTCATATTCACTAGGTGTTAGCTCAATAAAGTCATAGAACAAAGCTAACCTGCTAACAGTTCCAAGATTTGAATTAGTTTTTTGTTTTTTAGTAAACAAGTTAAAGAATATATTAAATAAAGTTTCAGTTGCATCTTTTGCTGATGGAGTTCTAGGGAAGTAAATACTAATATATTTATAAAGCTCCATTGCCTCTTTTAAATAATCTTCTTGTAAGTATAAAGATGCTAGAACTTTTGAGCTTTCTAACTCAACATCGCCACCTCTAAAATCAAATCTTAATTCTTCAAGAGCCTTAAGAATAGTTCCCTTATTAACCTCTTTTTTATAAAGCAATAAGCTTAAATACTCTAAACGAGATTTATATTTAACTTCTTTATTTTTACTAAATACTAAACTTTTAAACATCTTTTCAGCTAATTCAGACTCGTTTTCAAACAAATAAGACATACCCAAATAATATTGAACATTTGATTTTAAAGGTTCTTGAACTTGCTGCTCTAGCTTTTTTAAAATCTTTGTTGATTCTTTGTAATTATCTACGCCTTGTAAAGCAATTGCATAATTATAAATAAGCTGATTTTTTAAATGTGCTGGATATGTATTAATTCTTTTATAGTTTGCCTTAAATAAGTTATAAGCGCCGCTATATTCTTTTGTTTTTACTAAGCAAACGGCTTTCCATAGTCTAATATCTTGAGTGTAAACGCTACCAGAAACCTCAGGCAATGAAATAATATTTCTACATCTATTTAATTGAGCATTAGCTAAAGTGTATAATGCTAATCCCTTATTTGACCTTGGGAACTCTCCTGAAATATCAGATTTTAAAAGCTTAGATAAGTCTAAAATTTCATGATAAAATTCTTTAAAGGCTTGTATTTGAATTCTTTTAATAGTAACTTTTTCTTTTTGAAATGAACTAGTTTTTTTTATACTTGTCATACGTAGTTTTTCAGTTAAAAATTTAAGTTTTTCTGACGCAAATTCTGGAACTAGCACATCCTTAGAATCATCTTTTCTTTGGTTTAATTCTTTTTTAGCCGTTTTTTCTACTTCAAATAAGCCATCATCAATACCAGATAAATCTTCAACAGAATTTTCTTCAATTATAATACTTTCTAAACCTGCATTTAAAAGACCTTCACTGTGTTTTACTTTCAAAAAGTCAGCTTTTGAAGCTAGTTTTATAGCGTTATTAAGTCTATCTAAAGCATCTTTATAATCACCACTTGCCTTAAAGTTTGCAATATCTCTATTAAATTTTGAATAATCTCTTAATTGTTTTTCAATTAAGTCAATTCCTGTTTTAAAAAAGAAACGTTCTAAAGCATTTCTTGAAAAGTTAGATGCTGCTTTTGCAAAAAACTTATCTTCTTGGTCTACTAATCTTACTTGAGTTTCATTAGCAATTTTTAAGAACTCTCCTTTTTCAGAGATTACTACAGCTCCTGAATACGTTGGTAAGAAGTATAATCTTTCACTAACAAGTTTAGTTGGATATCTAAAACGGTTATCCCCACTAATAGCAACAATATACTTTTCACCTGTTTTAAGGCTATAGGCATAATCTAAAACAAAGCTAGAATCCATAAATAAGTCTTTTAAAGATGCATCTCTTTTAACAGGAGTTACCCTAAACTTGATTGTATCTTTTCTTTTTTCTTTAA
>DMEM01000150.1 GCA_003450915.1 Alphaproteobacteria bacterium | reverse complement strand
TAATACCTTGCTCTCTTTCTAACTGATCTGCATTATCATCCCAAACTATACCTTGTTTAGCAGCTTCATGAGTTCTTGATGATAAACCTGCTTCTACTAACATTACTGAAGCTTTTGTTTCTTTAACTGGATCAAGTACGCCTTTTGCAGGCCCTTGTACTGAATATTTTAAATAAGCTTCTTTATTTTCATAAAAATCAGGAGCTTCTAATCGACCAGTATTGATACATTCTTCAATAAATAGCTCATAATGAATATCTACCCACTCACTAACAAACCAAGACCTTGAAACCATAATATTTTCCCAGTCTTCTTGTAGTGCTGCTCTTGCTGATGAATAATTACACTTTGAAAAATCACTCATAATAGTTTCATAAGATAAACCTGCTGAACCTATACCAACGGTTCTTGTAATATTTTCAACAAATGCTGAGAATGAGCTGTTCGGTCTATTAGGTGCAAAGGTATGTGCCTTTTCTCCATTAAATAAATGAACAATATTACCTGGCTGCATTCCTCTATTCCAACCATGGCGAATTTCTTCTAAAACTTCTTGATCGTCATCTCCTAAACCAAACTGAGTTAACAACTCTTTATCATCTTTAGGTGGGCTTTCTACAATTAAAGCAACCATTGCAGAAACTACTGCAGCTGATAGTTCAGCTTCTTCATAAAGGTCTAATTTTTTGAATAAAGTTAGAATTGGAGTAAAAATAGGTTTACCTCTAGACTGGTCAACTCTATCTTGCTTAAATACATGAATTACCCTAGCTCTGCCCCATTTTGTTTTAGCAGGAACTCTTACACACTCAACATTAGTATTTAATAAATTATCATCAGGATAATCTTTAGCTATATAATAAGCTACAGGCTCATTATGCTTGTTGTATTCAATACCTGCCCTAATATTCTTCTTATTTTTTAGTTTATTTGGAGTAATAAGCCTGTCGCACTCAATAAGTTGAATTTTAGTTTTAAACATGCCTTTACCATTCGGCACCCAATGCACTAAAGCTAAAACATCACCATTCATATAAACCGTTCTTAAAGCTAACCTTGAAGACTCATGAAAGTTATTTTTAGCAGCTAAATCATAATTCTTAGAATTAGCATATAAATTCCATAAAGATTCTGCTTTTTCATTCCAAGCCTTTGCTTCTTTTACATCTATACCTAAAGCCCTATAATCAATTTGTGGCATAAGTTTTAAACCTTGACCTATAACCTTATCAACTTTTTTATTTAAAATAGCATTAGCTAAGCCATTACTATTTTGTAAGTCTCTACTTTTTGAATAAAGATCTGAAACCTTATCTAATAACTCTTGATTAGCTGATAATGCTCTAGGATTCCAACTTTTTAAAATTGCATCTACTTTTGTTCTATCTACAGACATTGCTAAAACCCTCCAATTCTAGGAGTGCCACCACCTCTATATCTTCTTCTCTTTAGTCTTGCTAGTTGTCTATCAATATCTGCAATTTCAGCTTTTATAGCTTTTATACTGGGTGTTTGAAATTCTGCATTACCAACACCGTCAACATCCCCCTTAATAAGTCGTTGACCTAATATAATTTCATCAATTGCAGCAACATACTTTGCTCTTTTTGTTTCTAATTCTTGTATCGTCGCCATAAAAAACACTCCTATGATTAATTCATAAGAGTATTGTATATTCTTTTCCTAGTTGGGGATTTAAAAAAAGCTTAAACAAAACTATTACCACCGCCATATTTATTTAAAACATCTTGGGCTTTTTTTGCTTTCTTTTGTTTTTCTAATAATGGAGTCGTCTTTACTAACTTTGATTCTAATGACTTCCAACTTTTACTAGGGTCATCTAAGCCCATGATATGAGCTGCAGCTCGGGCATAAACTCTAACGTCTAAAGCCTCGTTACGAACTGATGGATCTTTAACCCAAGCTATTTTCATCCCACCATCACGGCTATTTACTAATGTTTGTTTTTCTGAGGTTAACTGTTGAAAATATTCTTTATCATAAGCCTTTGGAAAATGACAAGTTCTAGGTTTAAAGCTACCATCTGTTGGTTTTTCTACTTTTAAGCATGAATAAACCTCTTTTTTTAACTCATTAACACCCAAAGTCCATAATCTTAAAGCATTATTTTTACCGTTTACAGTTATTCTATTTGGTGCAGGTATCCATTCACTATGACGGCCACTACCTTTAATCGGCATTACATTTTTAACACCAAATACACTTGCTCCTGTTCTACCATAACCAACATCTCTTTGCTTTAAACACCAATTATAAACAGACTGAGTATTTTTACCACCTGTATCAATAGACATAATTGATATATTCATTGTAGAGCCTAACTCATGTTTAAAATCTGTATTTAATACTTCTTCCAATCTAGTCCACACACTGTATTTATCATTTTCAAAATCATCTTCAAAGTCATCAGGGTCACCTTCAATAACTCCATAATCAATAGACCATGATTGTTTGTCTTTGCCCCAGGCTACAATTTCATACTCTAATCTATCAGGCTGTGTATCAACTCCGGCTGTTAAGAATAAACCTTTTTCAGGTACAATTTTTAGTTCATAATCTTCACTTTGATCATAAATAACTCTCCACGGCGGGCTATCGCCTTGTAGCTCGTAAGTAAGACCAAGCTTAGTATTAAAAAATTGGACTAGTTTATTTTCATCGTCTTTACTCTTTTCATACTCTTCAGCCATTTCACTCCATGAATAAAACCCAAGAGGAGAATACATTGAATTAAGATGAAAGCTAGCTCGTGTTAATGTTTTAGGGGTTGCTGTAGCAATCCACGCTCCTTGTTCTAGCATTTGTGTTTTATAGCGATTCTCATCTATTAGCTCACCACAGCCAGTACACTTATAAGCAACATTTATAATTTGGTCATGTTCATTTTTGTCATACTGTAAATTTTCCCATTCCAGAGTTTGTTTATGATCACAAAATGGACAAGGCAAAAAGTAATACCTTTGGTCGCCTAGCTTAAATTCTCGTTCAATAATTGACTGGCCTTTAACCGTTGGAGTTGATGGAATAAAAATCTTTTTATCAGCACCAAATGAACTGGCACGAGTTTCAGCCAGGGCAATTGGGTCACCTTCCCCTTCAACATTAGCCAACATTCTATCTGCTTCATCAATCATAATATATTTTGCAGATATTGAACTAAGGTTTTTCGCTGAACCTGCAGTTTTTAAGAATAAAACTCCACCTTTAAAGCGTTTAGTATCTGCCTTGTCTTTACCTTTTTTAAGAATAAGTTTTTCTTTTAATGTAGGGCAGTTTTTAAATAAAGGATCTATCTTTTGTTCATTTACTGAATTAATCAACCCTTGCGATGGCATTAAGAAAAGGCTTGTTGCCGGAGCTACATCCACAATATAGCCAATCCAATTAATAGCAGTTTCTGTTAAACCAAGCTGCGCACCTTTCATAATTGAAATATGAGTTAAATTTGAGGAAGCCGACAATGAATCCATAACTTCTCTTAAATATGGAGTTCTTTCTGTTCGCCATAAGCCTGATTCGTTAGATGTTTCAGATGGTAATATTCTGAATTTATCGGCCCATTGGCTAACTGTTAAGCTTGTTGGTGGATTCCAAGCTTCTTGAATAGTTTTTAAAAACTTATCACTATTTCTAAAATTAAATAGCTTAGTTATCTTGTGTAAGGTCAAAATTTAACTCTCCTATATCTTTACAATGTTTTTTTACTTCTTCTAAAAGAGCAGTCTTATATTCAACTTTATCTATTTCAAACCTTGCAGCCATATTTGCAGAAACCCTATCAGCAAATCTAAGCCAATGATCTCGCTGTTCTCTCATAACATTAAATACTGCTAATGTTGCTTTTTCAACATCAACTAAAGATCCTTCATACTCTAAAACTTTAAGTTCTGCCATATCAGCCATGGCTTTTTCCTTACGAGTTCTTTGTTTAGTTAACTCATTTTCAGGGTCATCATTATCAGAAATATATGGTGCTTTCTTTTTAGGTTCTTTACTTTCAAAGCTATCAAATGCATCGCCAAATATTTCTTCTTCAGTTACTAAGTTTGTATTTTTAGAAACAACTTTTTTAATAACTGGTTTTTCAGACTCTTTTTTCTGTTTAGGCTTTCGTTTTTTTGCAACATCACAATTTTTCTTAAATTGCTCTAAGGCTTTTTCATAAATAAGTTTTTTGCCCTTCATTGCTGAAGGCTTAATTCTTTCGGTTCTTATAGCTTTAGAAATTGCAGGAGGCTTAACTCCTACTCTATCTGCAAACTCTTTTTGTGAAACTATTTCTAACAAATTAACTACCTCAAATTAAACTTATTTTCTACATTGTACAAAAAATTAACCTGTGGTGTTTTAAAAATTAACCTGCATTTTGGTTAATTTCTGCTATATACAGCATAAAATAGCCACTTTTAGACTAAAAATTAACCTAGTTTGCAAAAAAATTAACCCAAAATTTTTGCCTCACATATTAAAAACCATCGCGCTTAAGCCCACCCACATATGTTTTACGACCTTGTAAGTACCTTTTGCAAAACACACCAAATAAGTTATTTTTTTATTGAAAAGCCATATTATATATATTAGTATACCTATATATACATAAAAGACAGGAAAAATAATATGAAACAAGGAATTTTATATAAAAGCTTTGTTGCAGGGGGACTTGTAACCTGTGCAAATAATGCGTTAGCTGCAAACTTAACAGTTTCAGGACCACAAACTGAATCAATAGATGTCACATATGATAGTATTTCTTATACTGGAGATTATACTTTAACAGTCGATAGCGCTGCTAGCGTCCTAGTAAATGGTAATGTAACAACATCTAATGGAGAAGGATCTATTAATCTTATCGGGGACGGTAAATTTGCTATTGCCTCTGGTGGAGAGATTGGATCATCATCTGATTATTTAAAATCTATCACAATGGATACAAGTAATGACAACTATGCATACCTAGAAGGAACAGATGCGTATATCCAAAAAATAGATATAAAAGGAGGTCTATTTTATCAAGTTGGAGGAAGTATTGATGTTACTGGTACTGATATTGGAGCTGCAGATATTACAATATCAGGAGGACGACTTGGATTAGAAGCGGTAACTGTGATGCTAGAAGATGACATATCAGTTACAGGAGCATCAGAAATTAACATATTTGGAACAACAACTATTGACAACGGTATTAAAATTGAGAACTCTGTAGTTGGAGCAAAATTAAATATGGATGACACTGCTAGTCTAGGAGCTACATCTATTGGCAGCAACGCTGATTTATCCCTTAACTTAGATGAGACAGTAACAACAGGATCATTTACATTAGATGCTGGCTCTACACTTAACGTAGATGCTGAAAATACTGCTACTTTAGGTGCTATTGATGGCCTTACAGCTGGTAACGGTAATGTTGACTTTACTACCTCATTTACTTTAGATAACACTATTGGTGCAACAAATAAGGTTGCATCTGTTGAAATTTCAGGTGTTGGAACTACATTAACTGCAGATGCGACTGTTAACACTGATAATATCAACTTTGATGGTGATTCAAGCTTAATTATTACTAATGGCAACACAGTTACAACAGATAACGTAACAAATGCAGATGGTGAAGGTTCTATTAACGTAACAGCTGGATCAAGCTTTACTGTTAATGGTGATATTGGTACTGGTGCATCAGCTTTAAAATCATTATCAACAGACGCTTCAGCTGTTACTATTGATAAAACAACTGGTAATGCTTACGTTCAAAAACTTGACATTAACACAGGTGCTACATTTACTTCAACAGGTGGTACTCTTGATGTTAAAGGTGGAGATGCTGGCACACCAGACTTCACAGCTTCAGGTACTATTAACTTAACAGATACTACTGTAACATTAGAAGATGCTATTTCAGTTGATGGAACATCAGCTATTACTTTAGGCGGAGCAACAACTATTGACCAAGGTATTAAAGTTGAAGATACTGTAGCTGGTTCTACATTAACAATATCTGGTAGTGCAAACTCTGGCGCTATTGCTCTTGGTAATGCTGCTGACTTATCTCTTGTTGCTACAGGTACAGCAACAACAGGCGCTGTTACACTGGACGCAGGTTCAACATTAAACGTTGATGCTGATGAAACAGTTACTTTAGGTGCAATCGATGGTCTTGCTGCTTCAAACGGTACAGTTAACTTCCATACAAAATCATTTACTTTAGATAACACAATTGGTGCTACTAACAAAGTTGCATCTGTTGAAATTTCTGGTGCTGCAACTACATTAACAGCTGATGCTACTGTTAATACTGATAATATCAACTTTGATGGTGATTCAAGCTTAATTATTACTAATGATAATACTACTACAACAGATAACGTAACAAACGCTGGTGATGGACAAGGTTCAATTAATGTAACTGCTGGTTCTAGCTTTACTGTTAACGGTGATATTGGTACTGGTGCATCAGCTTTAAAATCATTATCAACAGATGCTTCAGCTGCTACTATTGATAAAACAACTGGTAATGCTTACGTTCAAAAACTTGATATTAACACAGGTGCTACATTTACTTCAACAGGTGGTATTCTTGATGTTAAAGGTGGTGACGTTAGTACTCCTGACTTTACAGTTTCAGGTACTGTTAACTTAGCAGATACAACAGTAAACCTAGAAGATGCAATCTCTGTTGATGGTACTTCAAACGTTACTTTATCAGGTACAACATCTGTTGATAATACTTTAGATATTGAAAATGCTGTAATCAACAACGCATTAGTAATGTCTGATACTGCAAGTGTAACAGGTATTAATATCGGTACAACATCTACAGGTAACACATTAGCTATCTCAGATACAGCAAATACTGGTACTATTGCTATTGGTAATGGCTCAGATTTAACTATTAACGGTACTGGTGGCACAACTGGTGCTGTTTCTTTAGATGCGACAGGTACACTTAATGTGAACTCTGTTGATGCTCTTACTTTAGGTGCTATTGACGGTTTAGCTGCTTCAAACGGTACTGTAAACTTTCAGCAATCATTTAATTTAGATAACACAATTGGTGCTACTAATAAAGTTGGCACAGTTGAGCTTACTGGCGGTGCTACTGTTTTAACAGCAGGTGCTACAATTGATGCTGATACTATTAACTTTGCTGGTGATTCTGGTTTAGTTATTGGTAATAACAGCGTTATTGGTAATCTTACAACAAACGTTGATGGTGAAGGTAACCTTACATTTAACGGTACAGGTACTCTAACTGGTACTATTGGTGCAACAGGTAAAGCTTTAAATACTGTAACTTATACTGCAGCTAACACATATAATATGGCTACAAGCATGTATTCAAAAAATGTTGCTCTAGCAAGTGGTGCTACTGTTAACTTAACAGCAGATACAAGCTTACTAGAAAACACAGCTCTTACATCAACAGGTGCTTCAACACTTAACTTAGCAAGCCACGATTTAACAACTACAGGTACTGCTAATATTTCAGGTGCTTCAATCTTAAAAGCAGATATTACATCAGCTTCTGATTACGGTAACCTAGCTTCAACAGGTACAGCAACAGTTGCTGCTGATACAGTTGTTGATATTAACGTAACAGGATCTCTTAAAGATGGTGATACATACACTATTGTTGATGGTACAGGTGGTGCTGGTGTTGCAACTCTTGCAGCTGATGCTACAGATAACTCAAACCTATTCAAATTTGTTCAAGGTGCAAGCACAGAAGATTTAGTTTATACATCAACAGCAGATGTTGCTTTTGATACAGATACTGCAGGTACTGCAATTGCTGGACTAGGTGCTGGTTTACAAGCAGATATCGAAGGTGGTAACCTTTCTTCTGGTTTATTCAATGCTATGGATACTCTAGCAGGTTTAACTTCAGCTCAACAAGCAGCAGCTCTACAAACTATGGCTCCTGAGTTAAACGGTGCTCAAGTTGAAACAACATTTGATAACCAAAACAAAATTTACAACACTATTTCAAGAAGAACTAACGTTTCTGAAGAAGGTATGTGGCTTGATACATCATATTCAACAAAAGATAAAGACGCTGTTGATTCTATTGATGGATACGATGCAGATACAACTTCAATCACTGTTGGTGCAGATATGAAAACAACTGCTACTTCAAACTTAGGTTTAGCATTTACATATGCTCAAACTGATATTGAAGGCAAAGACACATTTAAAGGTAACAAGAATGATGTTGATAGCTATAACGTAACTGTTTATGGTGCTAAAGAATTTGCAAACGGTGCTAAAGTTGATGCTCAAGCAACAGCTGGTATATCACAGTTCGATTCATCAAGAGACTTAAGTGCTATTGGTGCAGGTACTGCTAAAGGTGATTACGATGCAACAACATATGGTGTTAACGCAAACCTATCTAAAGACTACGACTTTAACGGCGTTTCAGTTGCTCCAGTTGTTGGTTTAGCTTATAACAGCGCATCATTTGACGCATACACAGAAACAGGTTCTGCAGCTGCTTTAAATGTTGAAAAAGAAACATTTGAATCTCTAAGAACAAAAGTTGGTGTAGAAGTTGAACTAGCTAAACTAAGTGTTAACCAAGCATGGACAGTTAAACCAGAAGTTAGAGGTTACTGGAACCATGAGTTAATGGATGACAACTACAACTACACAGCTAGCCTAGTTGGTGGTAACTCAAGCTTCACAACAAACGGTGCAGAGCCTGAATCAGACTCATACACTGTTGGTGCAGGTGTAGAATTCGCTCACAAAGCAGGTTGGAACGTTGGTGTAGCATATGATGCTGATCTAACATCAGACTCAACAACTCACAATGCTAAACTAGTTCTAAGCAAAAAATTCTAAGAAATAGTTTAATAAATATAAAAAAGACCTGGCTTTTAAAGCTGGGTCTTTTTTTTCGATAGTTTACTTGAATAAGGCTTGGGCTATAAGTACTCCGAAAAGGAAACAAGCAGCTCCAGATATAAGTGCAACAACGGGGTTCATAAACCATTTATTAAAGCTTCTATACATCTTCCTGGCTTGTTTTATATCCTTTCTGCCTTCTCTATAATCCTCATCCATATTTTTCATCATCTCTAACAATGTTACAGGTTTATACTCTTCAGATTCTTTAGAATCATCTAATTTATCTGTCATAAAAAATCCTCAAGTTAAAAGGAAGATCCTACTAAAATGCCTGCAATAAATGCAATTAAAATTATTAATACATTAAAGACACATCCATATAAGCGTTCAATTTTTTTATCAGAATATTTTTCATCGTTCTGCCCCTCTGATAAAGAATGTCTCTTCAGCCTTTCTTCAAGATCCCTACGCGTTGAGCGATTGAGTGAGCGAAGGGATTGGTAATCCTCTGTGAAATTACTCATTAACTCTCTTAATGTCAGCGAAGGACTCTCTTTTGGATCATTAATTTTTTTCGACATTGATAATCCTTAATCTGCTGTTCAGATAAAGTCATTTGTAAAATACTACCTTTAGGCATAAATACCTCAAAAAATGTGACGT
>DMEM01000181.1 GCA_003450915.1 Alphaproteobacteria bacterium | reverse complement strand
GAAGAATAGGTAATTAGAATTAATTTTATTGAAGTAAATTTGAGAAATAATATATAGGCTTTAGACTAAATTAATAATACCAATACCTCCTTATGATAGGAGGTATTAGCGTTAAATAATATTTACTTTAGTAGTTTTTTTGTAAATAGTTGTTAACACCTTTTGCTATAGATTTTGCTAACTGTAGCTGTTTGCCTCTGTTTGTTAGCATAGCTCTATCTTTAGGGTTTGAAATATAGCTTGATTCAACTAAAATAGATGGAATGTCAGCTGATTTTAAAACAACAAATCCTGCAAATTTTGCTTTAGTGTGTTTTACATAAACAACATTTTTCATTTGTCTTAAAACATCTTGAGCAAGCAGAGCTGATTTGTTCATGCTTTCTCTTTGAGTTAACTCAATTAAAATACTTTGAATATCTCGTGCTTCATTTTTTAAGATAACACCTGCAATTTCATCACCTCGGTTGGCAACACGGGCTAGACGAGCAGCCTCTCTATCAGAACTTTTTTCTGATAAAATATAAACAGAGCCACCTCTTACTCTCTTATTATCATGCGCATCAGCATGAATTGAGATGAATAGGTCAGCATTTTTCTTAGTAGCACGTTTAATTCTTGTTCTTAATGGTACAAAAGTATCAGTTGAGCGAGTTAAATGAGCTGTCATATTTGGATATTTATTAATTTCTTTTTGCAGTTTTTTAGCAATAGCTAATGTAATGTCTTTTTCATATACAGATTTTCTACGGCTGATTTTGCCAACAGCACCAGGGTCAACACCACCGTGTCCGGCATCAATCATAATTACGAATTTACTTTTACGCTCGCTTTTTATATCATTAGATTTTACAGAAACTTTATTACCTCTGCTTGAATAAGTTGATTTTGTTGGTTTAGGTTTATAGTATTTTGCATTTTTTGTTGGTATAAGATCTACAACTAGTCTTTCTCCCATTGTTTTTGTTTTACCAAGTTTAAAATATTTATATTTCATACCTTGTTTAAGATCAACAACAATTCTATGTGTTTTAGAGTTGAATACTCCTTGACGAATTTCTTTTATGTGGCTTTGAGGGTTAATGCTCATGTGTTGAACATCGGCTTTAAAGTTTGTTTTAGGTAGGTCAACAACCAAGCGAGGAGGATTGTTTAATTGAAATACTTTTTTAACATTTAAAGAACCTGTTTTTGATGCTTGAAATACTAAACGTGTGTTGCCGCTGTTTTCACCAATTCTTACTTTTTCTACGCTATTTATAGCATTTGATTCATTAGTGAAGGTTGCTAAAGTGAATAAAGCCAATAGTAGTTTTCTCATTGTTTTCCCCGTTATTTCAATGTGTTAGAGTTTCTATTTTTTGAAGCTCTTAATGTTTAGCGACAATATCCGTTAACTTATCACTAAATAGATTTATCATCAAGACAATTGTTAATAAAGTAAGCCCAGGAACTAAAATTAGATGAGGAGATACTAACATATATGCCATACCTTGTTTTAACATTATTCCTAAACTTGCATGCGGAGCTTGAATTCCAATTCCTAGGAAAGAAAGCCCAGCTTCTGCGATAATCGCCCCAGAAAATACAAAGCACGACTCAACAATTATAATTGTTGCAATATTAGGTAAAAAATGCCTGAAAATAATTTTTAATTTGCCAACTCCTGCCATTTGAGCAGATTCGATAAATGGTTTGTTTTTTATTTCTAAAACTTGAGCTCGACTCATTAAGGCAAAGCCAACCCAACTAAATAAGCAAAGGGCAATAATTACACTTGTAAAGCCATTGCCAACTAAAGCAGAAAATGCAATTGCTAATAAAATACCAGGGAAAGCTAAGAAAATATCAGTTATCCTCATAACTAGTAAGTCAACTTTACCTCCCATGTAAGCACTAAAACTACCAATTACACAGCCAACAAGAACTGAAAATGCCATAACAAAAGATCCAACAAATAGAGATGTTCTAACAGCATAGCTAAGACGTGTTAAAATATCTCGGCCCAATTCATCGGTACCTAATAAATGAGCAAGAGATGGTTTTTGTAGTAAAGCTTGTAAATTAACACTTGTATAATCATAAGGACTTATAAAAGAATAGCCCGCTAATATTGTTAAAAAAACAAGTAGGGCAATAGCAAGTTTTAAAGCATTATTAAATTTCATGTTCTTCTCCTGGCTATTTTTTCTTTAAGTTAATTTGTGGGTTGATGTATGCTGAAACAATATCTGCTAAAAATGTTGCTAGTACATAAATAAAGGCAATTAATAGAATGCAGCCTTGAGCTGTCATGTAATCACGACGGTTAATTGAATCAATTAATAAAGTTCCAATTCCTGGCCATGAAAAAATATTTTCTGTAAAAATAGTACCTGTAATTAAAGCTCCTATTTGTAAGAATATAATTGTAATCATTGGCATAAATGCATTTTTTAAAACATGAACAAATAAAACTCTAGTTCTTGAACAGCCTTTTGCTTGGGCTGTTTTTACATAAGGTTTAGCCACGTTATCTAAAATAGAACCTCGTAAAAGTCTTGTTGTTACAGCGATAAGTCCGATAGCTAGAGATACTGCGGGTAATATAATGCTAATTGCAGAATCGTTACCTCCAACTGGTAATAGCTGAAATTGTAAACAAAAAGTTAAAATTAAAATAGGAGCTAAAACAAAACTTGGGATTGAAACCCCTAAAATACAAAAACTTAAAATGCTTTTGTCAATTGTTTTTCCTTTATTTGCTGCAGCAAAAATAGCCATTGGTATAGAAAAGAATAAAGAAATAAGAATTGCAACAATTGCTAAAATAGCTGTGTTTGGCATTCTTTCAGCAATCATTTTGCTAACTTTTTTCTTCGAACCGTCTTCATTTGTAGAATATAAGCTCTCGCCAAAATCAGCATGAGCTAAGCGAGTCAAAAATATTTGGTATTGCTCTGTAATTGGTTTGTCTAAATTTAAAGACTTCCTAATTTCATCTTTTTGTTCTGCTGTAGCTTTTTGTCCTGCAATTAAGTCAACAGGATCTCCAGGTGTAATATGAATTAGAAAAAATGAAACACTTGCTACAAAAAATAGCGTTGGAATCATTAATAGTACTCTTTTTATAATAAAATCTAACATATTTTACCTTAATATAGATTGATCTGGTTTTATTTGAATGTCTTTTTAGTATAGCCGATCATATAGATTTGTCAAAAAAAATAGTTGATATTGAAAAAATCATTGCTATATTTTTTAAGATATGTAATTATATTAGAAGATAATTTAATTTTATTTCAAACAGAATTTAAATTTAATTTACCTTAAATCTTAGTATTTGTTAAGGCTTTAGAATAGTATTTTAGGACTATTCTTTAACACAAACAAAAAGCTGCAATGTAAAACTAAATTTGGTGAATTTATTAACAAAAGCTATTATTTTGATTAAAAAGAAGAAAAATATTATATGATTTTTTAATGGCTAGAACTAGATGTTTAATTTGATGATAATATTTAAAGTTTGTTTGTGATTAAAGCTAAATAAAACAGATAGAAATTTTTAAAATTAACTAAGTAATTTAACTAAATAAATATTAAAAGCTTTGCAAAAAGCGTGTCAAAATTAAGGGCGTAGTCTATATAAATACAAGACTTATAGCGAACTCTTGTTTTGCTAGTTTGTTCAAAAATTAGCAATAACATAATATTATTAAAATATATATTTAACTGGCTGAATTACCTACTTAATTTTAATTAAGCAAAGGAATTATAAATGACAAAAAGAATCTTAATTGATGCAGTTCATGACGAAGAAATTCGTATGGTTGTATTAGAAAACGGTAAAGTTTTAGATTATGATGTTCAAACTAAAGATAAAACTCAAAACAGAGGTAATATCTATGTTGGTGTTGTAAACAGAGTAGAGCCTTCACTACAATCAGCTTTTGTTGAATACGGCGGTAATAGAAATGGTTTCTTACCAATGTCTGAAGTTAACCCTATTTTTTATAATAAGTTAACAACAAGAGAAAAAGCAGAAGTTCTAGAAGAGTACGCTTTAACAAGAGCAGAAAAATATAACCTAATTAAGCAAGCTAGAGAAATGCTAGCTTTAGCAGAACAGGGTCATGTTTTCCCAGCTGAAGAGTTAACAGCTGAAGAGAAAGAAGAAAAAGCTGCAAATGCTAAAAAAGATGTTAAGAGAACTCGTAAAAGAACTCAAAAACCAAGACAGCAAGTAAAAACTGAAGAAGTAAAAGAAACTTCTACAGCAGAAATAAAGGCTGAAGTTGTAAAAAAAGAATCAAAACCAGTTAAAAAGCAAGCTCCTAAAAAAGAAGCAAAGCCATCTAAAAAAGCAGAGCAAATTGAATTTGATTTTGACGAATCTAAAAAAACAGCAAAGCCAGCTAAAAAAGCTAAGCCAGTTGTTGAAAAAGATGAAAAAATTGTATCTAAAACTGTTACTGCAGAATATGGTGTACCTAAAGCTAAATTAGATTTGGATAAAATTATTATTCCTGAGCAAGAAGTAGCTCCAGAAGAATCTAAAAAAATTAAAGTTAGCAAAAAGGAAATAGCTTTAGAAGTTGAAGATGAAGTAACAGAAAATCTAGATGAAAACCTAGAACTAGCTGCTGAAAACTCAAAAACAGATGCAAAACAATATATTAAACTAAGAACTAAAACAAATGAAGAGCAAATCGAAGAGCTTAAAGGTTACCTACAACCTTTAAACAGAAGATATAATATTGAAGAAGTTCTAAAAGTTGGTCAAAAAATCTTAGTACAAGTAAATAAAGAAGAACGTGGTAATAAAGGTGCTGCTTTAACAAGTAACATCAGCTTACCTGGTAGATATTCAGTACTTATGCCAAATGTTGCGAATGCAGGTGGAGTTTCAAGAAAAATTTCAGACCCTGCAGAGCGTTCAGAGCTAAGATCAATTGTTGATTCATTACATATTGGTAATGAGCAAAGTTTAATCGTTAGAACAGCTGCTATTGGCCAAGGTCAAGCAGCTATTGAAAGAGATTATAAAGCTTTAAGTATTCAGTGGGAAAATATCTTAAATGTTTTAGATAAAGAAAATAATCCTGTTTGTGTTCACAATGATTCAAACATTATTACAAAAGCTATTCGTGATATCGTTTCTGCTGATGTTGATGAAATTGTTATTTCAGGTGAAGATGCTTATAAAGAGGCTAAGTCATATGTTAAAGCAATTATGCCTAGCTATTCTAAACAAGTTAGAGAACACAGAGCTCAAACTCCAGTGCTATCTCACTTCAAAGTAGAAACAGAATTACACAAGCTACACACAACTCGTGTTAACTTAGAATCTGGCGCATACCTAATTATTAACCCAACAGAAGCATTAGTATCTATTGATATTAACTCTGGTAAGTCAACAGGTGAAAAAACAATTGAAGATACTGCTTTAAAAACAAACATTGAAGCAGCACATGAAATTGCTAAGCAATTAAGACTAAGAGATTTATCTGGCTTAATTGTTATCGACTTTATTGATATGGATTCACAAGATAATGAAAGACAAGTTGAAAGAGCTTTAAGAAACGCATTAAGAAACGACAGAGCTAAAACTCAAGTTGGTTTTATTACTGAGTTTGGTTTATTAGAAATGTCACGTCAAAGAATTCGTCCTACTTTAGAAGAATCAATGTTTAAAGTATGTACACAGTGTAACGGTACAGGTTCTATGAGATCTCCTGCATCTTCTGCTATTACTATTTTACGTGGCATTGAAGAAGAGAAGTTATTTACTAAAGCAGATATCTTAGAGGTATTTACTCAGGCAGATGTTGCGGTTTATATGCTTAACCATAAGCGTGACCTAATTAAAGACTTTGAAACTAAATATAAAACAAGAATTATTATTAGTGCTGATAATCATTATATCGCACCTGATCATAAGGTTGATTTATTAAAAGTTAATCATGATGGTTCTGTAAAACGTACTTCTCAAGAATTTATTATTAGAGAAAAAGCAGAAGACTTAAACCAAGTTGACAGCGAGCTACTAAGTTCAATTGTAACACAGCAAAACCAAGTTAAAACAATTGATACTAAAGTTTCACTTCCAATTACAGAAGATGAAGAAGAAAGAACAGTAGAGTCAAAACCAGTTCAAGAGAAAAAAGCTCCAACATCAAAAGCTAAGAGAGATGTTAAGAGAAAACCTCAGTCATCTTCAAAGGCTAAAGAAGTGTTCCAACGCTGGTGGTCTGGAAAATAACAAACTCTTTAAATAGTTACTTTATTTTAAATAGAATTGTTATTTGCCTAAGGGTAATCTCTCAACAAAGTTATCTAATTATTTTATAAATTTACCAAATATAAAAAAGCAACCTTTCGGTTGCTTTTTCTTGTGGTTGTTATTATATTAATTACAACTAAAATATTTATAAGTCTATTTTGCCTAAGGAGGGTGTTATGGCTTTATTTATAGCGTTTCTTATTAATGTAAGTGCCATTGGTTTTATTTGTTATGAATTTAGCCTTGGCTTCTTAGAACCGTTTGTTCTGATTCTCTTGTTTTTGGGAGCTATGGGCATTGCTTCTGAACGTAGTTTTATTAGTAAGCTAAGTTTAGTTTCTTTATCTGCTTTATTTATGGCTCTTATTGTCATTAAGCCTGTAAAAATACATAATTTTACTAACTTTAAAGCAAGTTACCCTCGTGATTTTTATTTATTACATAAAAATTTACAAGAGCTTCAAAATATGAAGGCTATATCAGGTTATGATGCTTATCCTAAAAATAAAGTCTATCAAAATGCTTCAGCTGGCTTTTCAATCGTAGCTTTTTATGGAGATATGGCTACATATCGTCAATATGAAAAAAGCTATGTGCCGGCCTTATTAAGCTACCAACAGGAGTTAAGAGAATATCGTCAGGTCAGTGAGGATGCTCTAGCTTCATTGCCTTGTGATCCTGCTTATTATAAAATATTTATTCCTAGTTTAGAATATCTTAAAGAAGACGTAGATCTTTATAATAAGAAAAGACATGAAGCGTTTGTATGTTTTTTAGACCTTGAGCGTAAGTTAGGAATAAACTACCCAGAGTTGGCATTAGAAGATGATATCTCTTTGGGTACTGCTATGTTTAGCATGGATGTTCCAACTTATGCTTAT
>DMEM01000065.1 GCA_003450915.1 Alphaproteobacteria bacterium | reverse complement strand
TTTCAAGCCCTTCTTTAATAAAACGTCCAATAGGCATTAATATTATAAACTGAATTAATGCTATAGATGTAAAGCCTAAAGAATAACTTGCCCTAGCCACATAATCATACTGAGTAAAAAATACAGGAACACATACAAACACATAAATTAAAACAACCCAAAAAACAGATTTAAGTAAATATTTATCAATAATTAAATCATCTGCTTTTTTTACTTTCAAGAAACTATATACACCTGCAAGTAAAATAATAGCAATATAACAAAGCTCAACATAATGATGCTTAGCTAAAACCCATAATGCCTTATACACAAGACCAATATTTTCAAATGTAACCTTGTCTATATCAAACAATAAAAAGCCTAAACCTTTTTGGTTTAAGTAAAACTGCCATAAAAGCATTACAAAAATAGGAACCAATGGAATAAAAGCAAAACCAATTAGCTGCTTATGATTTAAACTAGAAATCTGAATTAAGTATCTAACCAATAATACTACAAACAAGCTACAAGCCAATAAGAAACCTTGAGTAGAGCTAAATGCCAATAACATTAAAATAATAGCTGGCGGAATTGCTGCTACATTTTTAGGAAGATGCCCCGGTCTAAAAATATATTCAGCAAAAGCAAAGCCAACTGCACAAATAAAAATAAATGGATCTGCAGATAATAGTAGTTCTCTTATTGAAAATGGATTTAAAGCAACCAATAAAGCAAATGCAACAACTAAAGGAAAGCTAACCCCTTTGTTTTTCATCTTAACCCCTGAGTTACGAACAAACTCACAAGCAACAAAAGCAAAAATAGCAGTATTAAAACATGCAAAAATATTATTTTGTATACTAATAAAATAACCAACTGGAAGAACTGCTAATTGATAAGCTAAAGGGGCTTTTAGTAATTCATTTGTCACCTCTTTATTTTCTAGCAAAGAATACAATCCCTTACCATAAATGGCAAATTCTTGCCACAAGTGCATTTTATCCTGACTTAAAAAGATGAATACCGGCAACAAAATACAAAAAGACACTAATACCTGATAAAAAAATCTTTTATCTAACGTTTCTTCTTGATCTTTACTTGGCAGATTTAAAAGCCCTAATAAAGTAAGACCAAAATAAGAGAACCACAGATACTCTATAGAAACCTTAAAAAACATAGTTGAAAAAACTACTAGCAGAACCCACAGACCTACCCCAACTGCAAAACATCTTAAAGGAGTTGATTTATAACCCTCACCAACAGCAGAATAAACAACGCTACCAGCCAGCATATACACAAACAATACACTAATTAAAAATATAGTTTGTAAAATATACTCTAGCATCTAATAACAGTCCTTTGTTTTTTTATTTTTGTTTAAGTTAGAAGTTATATAAATTATTTCTCAAAAAAGGTCTTAAACTGACTAATCTGACTTAATGGAGGATCATAAAATCTGCAAACCCAAGTCGTAATTTGATCTGGTTTTAGAGTTTTATGCTCTGGCTGAGCTGTCCATTCATCAAGTAAAATACCTTCTTCATCAAAAAGTTGAACTTTTACATTTGGAACAGGAACTTCTATCTCAGAAGTATTTTTAATAGCTCCAGAAAATGATAAAATAGTCATATCTGCTGTTTTTTCTTCCTGTCTTTCAACATCTTGAATAGCTAATCCTGCAAATGTTTCTTCTTGTTCAGGAGCTTTAAAACCAACAAGTTCATACACTGTAACTAAATCAGGGTACTGTTTTATAATCTGATCTTTTAAAGCAATGCTTGAAATTAAAGAACATACAAATAAAGCAGCGAGAAATGAAATAAAGAACATTTTTCTTTTCTTCAATTTTGCATTTAATTCTTTTTGTTGAGCAGCCAAACTTGGAGAGTCTAGCCTTGCTATTGGTGGTAAAGGTGGCTTTTCTTTAATTAAGTCTTGAGCTAATGGGTTAGGATTAACAGTCCATTGATGTTTACACTTTGCGCATCTAACATCTTTAGGGTCCATACCTAATTTTTCAGACTTAATCATATATCTTGTTTTACATTCCGGACATGTAATAATCATATTTCCACCATTCTCTATATATAATATTTGATAATTCTTTTAGTATATTTAGCTACTATATACTAAGTTCTTTTTTGTATTGTACAATATTTATTCTAACGATTGCAATAAAATTTTACTGACTAACTATGTAGATATTATAATTTAAGTTTAAATCTACAGCCTATCTATTAATTTTACTTCTAGAAATTAAGTTAAATTTTATTACCGATGCACAAGGCATAACGTGTAAAAGCTTAACTTAACTTCTATTTATTAAATAAATTTTAATTCTGCATTCTTAAATTCAAATTACAATAATCCTATTTTTTTAATTTTTTTTACCTACTGTGCTTGCAATATCACACTAAATCTAATAAAATAGAAAAACAAAACAAATCAAATACAAAAATTATAAAAGAAACAGAAAAATATTCGATAAGGATTTTTTAAAACTATGATCAAACTTGAAAATGTATCATTTAGATACCCTAAAAGCGAACAAAAAGCTTTAGATAACATAACCTTAGAGCTAGAAAAAGGCTCTTTCCACTTTTTATGTGGAGCAAGTGGTGCTGGTAAAACAACACTATTTAAAATGCTATACTTAGAATTACTACCTACAACAGGTAAATTAAATATTATTAATAATCAAGCAGATAACATCTCAAGAAAACAAATTTCTGAATTACGTCGTCACATGGGAATAGTATTCCAAGATTTTAGACTACTTAATAAACTTACTGTATGGGAAAACGTTGCTCTTCCTTTAAGTATTTTAGGTGAGCTTTCAGCACAGCAAAAGCAAGCTGTTAATGATATTTTAGACTGGGTTGGCCTAAAACACAAAATCAACGAACATCCTAATAAGCTTTCAGGTGGTGAAAAACAACGTGTTGCTATTGCAAGAGCTGTTGTAAATAGACCAAAACTACTTATTGCTGATGAACCAACTGGTAACGTTGACATTGAAATGGGCAAAAGAATTATGCATCTATTATGCGAACTTAATAAACATGGCACAACAGTGCTTGTTGCAACTCATGACCAAGAATTAATAAACTCATTTAACTACCCTCGTCTAAAAATTGATGATGGCAAGTTAAGTATAAATAATGTTTAAAGGAGTAAATTTAAATGAGCGTTAAAACAGCTTACAAGGCCCTATCATTAAAAACAGATCCTATTTTTAAATTACTAATGATTATGTTAGTTTTACTAGGTTGGTTAGCCTCACTTGGTGGCGCTAGTATTATTGGTTTAGAAAACCTATACAAAGAGTGGAACCTTACACAAAAAAGCAGAGTAAATATCTATTTACTTGCTCAAACCGAAGCAAAAAGTATTGATAATTTAACTCAAACTCTACTATCTGAAGACTACATTACAGGTATTAAACATGTTAAAGATGAAGAAACAGAAGCATTATTAAGCCAATTCTTAGTAAGTGACTATAAGCTAGAACTACCAAAAATCCTAGAGCTACAAACAACAAGCTCTACAGACTTTGAAAAAATCAAACAAATTGTTGATAAGAAAATTCCAACCGCTCAAGTTGATGATCCAAGCAAAGTATTAAATTCTATTGCTAATGGTGTTAGATTTGCAGAAGGTATTGCACTAATCATTTCACTTGTTATCGTTTTTGTTATTTCCCTAATTGTTTCTTTAACTACAAGAGCTGGGTTAAGAGCTCAAAAACGTCAAATTGAAATTCTACAGTATGTTGGTGCAAGCGATTCATTCATCGCAGTACTTGCTGTAAAACAAGTTTTATACTGTTCATTAGCAGGTTTTGTTGGATCAACTGCATTAGCTGCATTAAGTATTCAACTAATTCAAACACAATGGCCAATTTTAGCAACATTTATTTTAGCTAACGTTTGGTTTATTGCAGTTTGCTTACCACTATTTATCTGTCTTGTTGCTGTATTGGTATCAATGTTTATTGCTAAAAGAGTTATTAGAGGTAACTAATTTTGAGTTTATACTTACAAAGAAAAAAACTAGCTAGAAAAATTATGCTAAGCTGCTTTGCAGGCTTAGCTGCTTTTGCTACAATGTGCTTTTTGGTCGGCTTTTTATTCTTTGTAAAAAACTTACCTACAGAAAAGCAAGTTCCTGTATTAGAAAATACTAAATTTGATGGAGTTATTGCCTACACCGGTGGTCAATACCGCTTAGGAACAACCGCCTTAATCATCAAAGATGGTTTTAAGGGACCTGTTTTTATCTCTGGGGTTTTTCCTGGCTCTAATTTAAAAGGGACTTTTAAAAAGCTAGGCCTTACTGATCAACAATTACAACAAATTAACTTAGACTATACAGCTGTTTCAACAGCTGGTAATGTTAACCAAACAATTAACTGGGTAAATTCTAATAACTTAAGTAAAGTTCTTATTATTACATCTTATTACCATGTTCCAAGAACTCAGCTTTTATTAAATAAAGGTACAAATGATAAAGTTAAATTTATCCCCTACCCTGTATTTTCAAATAATGCTAATATAAAGCTATTATTTGCAGAATATATAAAATTTTTACTATTTAGATTCAACTCTATTATTAAAATTTCTTTACAAGGTCAATTACCTTATTAGAGACTATTTTTATAAATATTTAGATAACTTTAAAGGATTATAAACACAATGCACTCATATCTAAAAATATTCGCAATTTTAAGCCTAACTGCTTTTTCAACAGCATGCACAAAACAGTTAAAACTTAAACAACCCTCTCCAGCACAAGAAATTGAAGAAGAATTTCAAGAATCAGATCTAGATATTTTAGAATCTGCTAATATTCCTTATGAGTTAACAGACATTAAAAACCCTGAAAAATTTGTAAAGTACTACCTAAGATCAAAATTTAGTTTATACAACTCAGATACATTAAATGAAATTGCAGAAAACAATTACAAGCTAGCTTTAGAAAACCCTAATGACTTTGAGGCTCAAGAACAAGCATTTTTACTTCTTTTAGCAAACCAAAACTATGCTAAAGCTATAAATATCATCAATGCAAATAAGCATTCTGAACAGCTAACTTTTGAAAACCTATTTTCTTATGCAAGAGCTATAGCACAAGATAATACAAAAAAGTCTGAAGTAATTTTAGATAATCTTTTACAAACTCAAAACCGACTACCTCATTTAAAAATTCTAAAAGCATATTTTAAATATCAAAAAACATCTGATATTCAAACTTTAAAAGAAGATATTTTAACTATAAACAGCTCTCTATCTTTAGATGGCTTTAAATACTATTATATTGGTAGAGCATATGAAGCTAAAAAAGAATATGTAACAGCCTTTAAATTTTACTCTTTAGCATTTTTCCAGCATACATTAAGAACAGAAGATGTTTTTTCAAGACTAATGTATACATCTACTAAAATTGATAAAAAGTACCGTAAAAACTTATTTGCTTCAAACGCAAAATATGGTAACAATATTTACTTAGTAGACCAAGCTTTTATAGATACAACATTAATTCCTGAATTAAATAACTCATTAAAAGAACTATCTTCTCAAGTATTCTATGATTTGGGTTGGTCAATTAACCAAACATCTGCAAACCTTGCTGGTTTAGACTTTTTAGCTTTAGCTGATTATATTGCCCCGAATGATAAAATTAAATTCCAGATGGCAAAAGGAATGTATGCAAACTCATGGCCTGATGACTCAGTAGATCTTTTAGAAGCAATTAAGCCGGGCTCTCAATATTACTTATCATCAAGAATTGTTCTTGCAGATATGTTAAAATCAATTGCACCTGAAAAAGCTGTAGATGTAGTTTTAGAGTTAAAACAAAATTCTAGATTTAACAAACACTATCTTGATAGCGTTTTAGGTCAAATTTATCTAAACAATAATCAATTTGATAAAGCAATCACAAGCCTTACAAGCGCATTAGAAAAAGATAAGTCTTCTAAAATCTACTTTTCTAGAGCTGTAGCTTATGAACGCACTAACAAATTTGAAAAGGCTCTTACAGATTTAGAAACTGCATTAAATAAAAACCCTAAAAACCCAATTGTACTTAACTACCTTGGTTATTTACTGATTGACTTAAACAAGGATGCAGAAAAAGGCTTAGATTACATTCGTCAATCTGTAAAATTAGACCCAACAAGTGCTGCATCATTAGATAGCTTAGGTTGGGCTTATATTAAGCTAAAAGCATATGAAGAAGGTTTAGAAACTCTTGAAACAGCTTATGCTCAAGATTCTCAAGATGGAGTTATAACAGGACACCTAGGTGATGCATACTTTTACAATGGTAGAAAAAAAGAAGCTATTATCTACTGGAAGAAAGCTTTAGAGCTAGAAAAAGATGATACTAGAGAAATAAACCGAATAAAACAGCAGTTGTACAAATACAACAACTAATTAGATATTTAATGGCAGGTTATTGCTATTTATTTGACTTTATAAAAAAAATTAAACATAATTAACATAACTTATGTAAAAATAACATAATAATATAG
>DMEM01000121.1 GCA_003450915.1 Alphaproteobacteria bacterium | reverse complement strand
GGCTCTTTTGAAATATCAAGAAATTTTCATGATTCAAACTTTACAAGCACAAATATAGTAGCGCTTAGCTCAAAACGAAGTGCTTTAAATAGAGTATTTCATCCTTACTTTATTGTTGAATATAATATTAATAAATATTCCCCTTCTGAGTATATTGTTCATGTTGTTAATTATTCTGCAGGTTCAAACGGAGTTGTTGATTCAACGTTACCAAAAACATTATTAGAGTTAAAAAACTTTACTGCTCAAGGTGATGACTTGGTTAGTATTTTTTCAACAAAAGAAATTTATTTAAAAGCAAAAATAGAGGGTCGAAAACGTTTAACTGAAACTAAAAAAGAGCTAACAGCAGTTGCAGAAATGAATTATATTGATCGAATATCTCTTTGTGCGACAGAATCAACACCATCAGCATTATGTGATTTAGATACAGATGGGTACTTTGATGAAAATGATAAAAATTTATTAATGGATTATAATCCTTATATTAAAAGTTCAGAAGATACTTCAGGGGCTAATTATTATGAAACGGTCGCTGCTTTTCAAAATGGATCTATGACTGCAATTGATGATTTATTAATGAATAGGTTAAACTTACCAGGCTATTACTCTATTGATTTATTTGGTAACAAACTGATGTATGATTCAAATGTAGATGATTCAACAACAGGACCTTATACAATGGAGGTATGGTATTAATGATTAAACTTTTCAATAAGCTAAGACAAAAGGGTGCAATGTTTGGTGTTGATGCAAGAATTACTTTAGCTGTTACAGCTATTGCAGCTTTTATTGTTGGCTTTAATCAGTTTACAAGTCTTGAACGAGGACATAACAAAACAACAGAGTTAGACCTGCAGATTATAAAAAATAGTGTTTTAGACTACTATAAAAGTAAATACGTAATGGTTACAGATTTAGATACTTTAATTAACGAACAGTATTTACAGTTACCTCAAAAGTATAATGTTGATCCTTGGGGAGTTAGCTATGCTATCAAATCAATAACTCAAGAAGAGACTGTGGGTAATTCTCAAATGATGGTTAAGTATGTAACTTTAATTGCTCATGGTAAAGATGGGGTGCAAAATATTTCAACACCAACAAATTATACTCAGTGGTTAAATCTAGTAGAAAGTGGTGATGATATTATTTTAAAATTCTCAACTAGAGATATTGAACAAGAAGTATCAGAAATTGAAGAATCTCAATTGAGTATTATTCAAGGTCTTGTAAATAATTATGTTAAGCAGCAAGAATCTGCAGTAAAAGCCTTTTGTAATGTTTCAGGTAATCAGTTAACTTCAACTTGCGATGTTGATGGTAACGGTACATACTATGAAAATGAAGAATTAACTCAAAACTTTATGTTAAAAGATCGAGATGACGCTGCAGCTAAGTACTATATAACAACAAACGGAACTCACGGTACAGAAAATAAATTTAAGTCAGGTTATGTTAATACTACTGTAAATGTTCCTTATAACATGTATACATTTATGAGTGTTATAGGTGGTTATGCAGATTATGTTGTCTCTCCTAGAGGTTTAACATTACATTTTTCTAGTAATAGGTACAATAGTGTTGATTCTCCGTATTTTTCAGAAATATGGTATGACAATGAAGTAACAATTTTTTAAAAAGGTTAATAGCAATGTGTAATATTCTTAATAAAATATTTAATAAAAAAGGAGCTGTTTTTGGTATTGATGCCAGAATTAGCTTAATTCTTATATCTATTGCAAGTTTAGCTATTGCCGTAAATAAACAAAGCTTAAATGAAAGTAGAAAAATTAAAGATGTTACTTTCAATATTTTAGAGCTAGAAGATTTAGTTATGGATTCTTATAAAAAGAATCATTTAAATGATAGGCTTCTTGTGACAGGTTACTCTGCGATGACAGATACAGAAAAAAAAGAGCTATGGCAAGGTAGAGAAAACCTTTATAAAGACCCATGGGGTGAAGACTGGGTTATAAAAGGATTTAGTTCTGATGGTTTAGCTCTTCAGGCTTTAGGGCATGAAATTAAACCTGCTTGTTTCATTATATTTTCAGCAGGGGCAGATGGATATCATCATATAAATACTGGTTTTCCTGCTACAAATTATACAGATTGTGTAAATAATGTAGGTTTACCAACTGCTTCAGGAATAACAGAGACAAGTGATGATTATTTTTATAAATTCACAACAGTTGGTTATGAAATTGAGTTGAATAAAGATACTTCTTCACGTTTAGAAAATATTCAGCAAGCATTACTTAACTACAGCCAAGCACAAAAAAATATTAGAGTTAATTATTGTAACGACTTATCAGCATCTGCAGCTAATGCAGATGCTAAATGTGATATTGATACAAATGGAACCTATGTTCAAGCAGAGTTAGATAATGTTAATTACTTGCCAAAATCCACATTAGATGTAACAGCTGCAAAATATGCCAATGCAACTGCATATAATCCTGCTACTTTAGCTAATATGGAAAGTTTGATGCTATTACTAGGCTTGCCAAAATCATATTCTAAAGATTTAATTGGTCGAACATTACAATATAGATCAAATGTTAATAGTGTTATAGCAGCTCCCTTTGTAGCATCATTTTATTATAAAGCTTAGTTAAAAATAATTATAAGATTAGAGAGAAATTATGTCAAAAAAGAAACAGCAATTAAAAGATAGAAGCAATCTATTTAAATTTGAAAGTATTACTATTAGAGATGAAGAGATGGATGATGGTTGGTTAAAGCCAAATAGGGTTCATTTAGCAACACTTATTTCATTTGTTATTTTTGAGCTTATGTTATTGCTAAGTCATTTTTATGGTGCGGATTATTCTATTGTTCAGTTTGTTAGTTTATCGGTAGTTGCTCTAATTTTAGCAAGGCAAATAGCTTTAGATTTTGCTTATCATATCTTGCTTGAGATTTATAATGTACCATTAATTATAATGTCTATTTTTATTCCAAGTTTGGTGTTTGATCAAGGTTCTATTACGCAAAGTATTATCGCAGGATTTGGTCTTTTTGGATTCTTTTTAGTCTTTACATTAATTGCTAGTTGGCTAAAAGGGCAAATAGCAGGAATTGGTGGCGGTGATATTTTATTTGCATTTGCTATAGGTGGTTTTCTACAAGGATTTTTAATCTTTATTAGCATGTTTTTATCAAGTATGTTATCATTAGTTTTAACATTCTTTTATAAAGATAAAAAGAATGTTCCAATGGGCCCAGGTCTTTTAGTTAGTTTCTGGTTATGCCTATTATATAATGAACAAATAATTGATTTGTTAAATAAATACTTAGGATAATACATTTATTTTATGGTTAATAAAGTTTTAAATATCACTCCATGTGCTTGGCCTTATTGTAAAAAAGAGGGCCGATTTTCTGCACCTTGCGACCCTCGTAATTTACGAAAGAGAATTATTTTATGTGATGAACATATTATTACTTATAATAAAAGTTGGAATGGTCTTGATGGTTTTACAGCAGAAGAAATCTTTAATATGCAAGAAAATCCAGCTTGGGATAAGCCAACTTGGAAATTAGGTGAAAAGCAAAAACTACAAGAAGAAATCTTTAACTTTACACATGGTTCTGATAAAAGCTTTAAGGGGTATGATTTCTTTTCAGATGATATGCCTATAGACCATGTAAGAAAGAACTTAAAAATGCCTAAAGAAGTCCAAGAGGCAATGGATATTTTAGAAACTTATGAGCCTTTAGAAATGGTAACCGTAAAAAAAGCTTATAAGAAAAAAGTTAAAGAAAATCACCCTGACAGAACAAAAAATAAACTTCAAGCAGAAGAAAATCTTAAACAAATTAACCTTGCTTATCATAAATTAAAGAATTATTTAAAAATTAAAATATAAAAATTAAGAAATATCTATTTGAGATAGACATAAAGAAAAATTAAAACTGATTTATCCATCTAATGATAATACACAACATACTTATATATATTTATACAGGGGACTTCATCTTTGGAATAAAGTTATATCTAAAAAATATAAAGTTTATTTGAGAAACAGCAATATATATAATTGGTATGGGTTGCTTTTTTTAGTTAGGAATAGGTACTTCGGTGTGCTAATATAACAGTACACCATTTTACTTTTTATACGGAGATTTGATGATAAAAACTATTTATTTAGTTTTTATATTAACATTGCTAGGTTGTTCGGCTAATCAATCAGAAAAAAAGAGTACATTCTCTAATATAAAAGATAGTGCTTTGGAGATAGTTGAAGAGGGATTTATGTTTTGGGGGTTAGATGATTCACAATGCCCTAAAAATAGAATAAGAAAGGTAACTTTATCAAGTGATAATGAATCCAAAGCTATTGTTACTGAAAAGTGTTTGAATGTTTATTTTAAAATAATAAATTTAACTAAGAACGCTGAATTGCAATGTAAATATATATACGGACTAAAAAGTCAGACGCGCTATGTTGATCCGGATGCAGAGTTCGAAGTAACATTCGAAAGATATATAGGGAATTCTGAGGTTACTAACCCAGGTTTTGACTATCGTTGTGAAACATATGAAATCTATAACTAGTAACTATAATAAAATCAATAAAACGCGCACATAAATATCGATAAGAACAAGCCACCTGTGAAAGGTGGCTTTTGTCGGTTAGAAGTTTTCGAGAAAATTTTGGGCAATATTTTGTTCAAAACTGCTAAACTTTCTTACTTTGAACTCATGCTTTATTTTTTGTAGGCACGAGTTGTCTTTTACAGAAGGGTATTTTTCATAATCTTCTATACCGCAGAAGTTAAAACCCTTGTGACTTGCCATTTGCATAGCAAGTTCAAAGTGTACTTCTTCAAAAGAAGTACCCTGTGAGGCATAAGTAACTCCATTTGCACTAACGCTGCTACCTCCTACAACACTCATGTTGGAGCAACCAGAAAGGACGGTTACGGCTAGTGCAATAAGAATTGATTTGTTCATTGTAGAACTCCTAAAAAGGCCAATAGAATAGTACTAATTTATATTACTGTGGGTAAAATATACCTGACATTAAAAAACCTTCCTAATATTAGGAAGGTTTTATCTTTTATAATGTTTTTAACCATTCGTTAAAATCTTGTTCTGAACGAAGAGAGTGTTGCTCTTTTCTATCAGTCTTTTTCATTTTTTTACCATTTTCAAAACGAGTTGATTCTAATGGTGGTAATAAGCCATATGTAATATTCATAGGTTGGAATGTTTTAACATCAGCATTACCTGTAATGTGTCTGATAAGTCCGCCAAGCATTGTTGTTTCAGGTGGAAGTTTAAACTCTTGCTCTTTAATTTTTTCAGCAATAATACGACCTGTTAAGCAACCCATTGCTGTTGACTCAACATAACCTTCAACACCACTAACTTGTCCTGCAAAGTGGATGTGCGGGTGTTTTTTCATGCTTAAATCAGCATTAAGTAGTTTAGGTGAATTAATAAATGTATTTTTATGAATAACTCCAAATCTTTCAAATTCTGCATTTTCTAAACCAGGAATCATTCTAAATACTCTGTTTTGATCTCCCCATTTTAAACGAGTTTGAAAACCAACCATGTTGTACAATGTTCCAAGCTTATTATCCATTCTTAATTGAACAACTGCATATGGTTTTTCTTCTGGATTATGAGCATTTGTTAAACCTTTTGGTTTTAATGGTCCGAATCTTAAAGTCTCAGGGCCTCTTTCAATCATAACTTCAATCGGCAGACAGCCATCAAAATATTTATCATCAGGGTTATGTGATACAGCTTCTTCAGCTTTTGTAATTGCGTTAATAAAGTTATAGTATTCTTCTTTATTCATTCCACAGTTAATGTAATCTGCATCGCCTTTATCATATCTTGATTGTTTCCACGCTTTATCCATGTCAATAGAATCGGCTGCAACAATAGGGGCAACGGCATCAAAAAATTCAATTGAATCTTCTCCAGTTAGATTTAAAATATTTTTTGCTAAGTTTTCTGAAGTTAAAGGACCTGTAGCAATTACAACAATATCATCTTTAAATTCATCTAAAGATGTAATTTCTCTACGTTCTAAAGTAAATAGCTCATGGTTTAGTAGTGTATCTTGTACTTGTTGAGAAAATAATTCTCTATCCATAGCTAAAGCACCACCAGCTGGAACAGCATTATCATCAGCTGATTTAATAATTAAAGAATTTAATGTTCTAAGTTCATGGTGCAGCATACCTACAGCATTTTTGCTTTTATCAGCTCCTCTAAATGAGTTTGAGCAAACTAATTCTGCTAGCTTATCTGTTTTATGAACTGATGTATCTTTAACACCTCTCATTTCAAACATTTTAACTTTGATACCAGCATTAACTAATTGCCATGCACATTCAGAACCTGCTAAGCCACCGCCAATAATAATTACTTGTTTTTGCATAAATTTTCCCTTTAAATCATAAATTTATAAGCAAGATAGAAGATTTTTTGAAAAAAATCAAGACAAACTATTGAAAACACTTAAAATACGGCATATAGTAATAGTATGCAATATCGCGTTTACTACTATATTAGGAGTCTGTTATGACTGAAAGAAAATTGGGTGAATCTAATGAATCCTACGAGCGTCGCTGTAAAGAAGAGCAGCTAGGTAACAGAAAATGGTACGAACATGAAATGTGCCAGCACGGTAAGGATAAAGCTCGCTGTCCTAAATGCAGCTAAAAAACTACCAGTCGAGAAAGGAACTCATTTACATGAGTTCTTTTTTTTGTGCATGACTATAAGATACTGAAAAAGTATAAAAACCTAGTACAATTTAGTATACCGTTTATTTTTTAAGGAAAATGCTATGAAAAAGCTAATGCTGCTACTTACTGTTGTTGCATTATTTTTACAAGGATGTTCAACAACTACTGTTGAACAATGTCACTTTGAAGATATGCCTTCAGGTTTATTTTCTCAAGATGGAGATGTAGAAGTTTATCTATCAACTAAATGCAACACTGACTATTTAACCTTTTATAACAATAGCCAAGAATATGGTTACCAATGTGAGGTTATTTATAATGATAAGGCTGAAGAGTTCAATCTAGCGATGGAAGAATCTAAAGAAGTTAGCTTTGCAGCTTCATTTGATCCTGTTATTGATTATCACTGTCTTATAGTTGAGGTTATGCCCAAAAGCACTTCAGCAACAAATCGCTGGAAAATGGCTGATGGAGTTAACTATTTTTCTTATAGAAATACATCTGACTTTAAGCAGACGTGTCGGTTTTATGATGCAGAACAGGAAACAATTGTCGCAAATATGACTGTTAAACCAGGAGAGTGGACTGATTGGTTTAAAGTTACATCTGGAGATTATTTTCAAGAATGTGAAGTCGATGAATATGATGAAGCTTATAAAAAGCTTAGCAATATTGAATTATAGCGAAAGATTTAAGTATCGAATCTTAGAAGCCACTAGTACTTTTTAGTGGCTTTTTGTTTTTCTAATATTGAAATATTCTATAAAGTAATTACTATAGTTATAATGTTTACATTTATTTTTAAGAGGCTAATTATGAGAAAGCTGTTTTTTCCAATAGCTTTATCGCTGTTGGCTTTATTATGCAATAATAGCGTATTTGCAGCAGGATGCTTACCAAACTTTGAAGCATTAAATTATGTTGATAAGGTTAAAGATGTTGAACTTTACCGGGGCAGTCAATGCCAAAAGTTTGTTTTAGGTTTGAAAAATACAAGTTATATTAAGCAGTATTGGTGTTATGTTAGATATGCAGATAAAACGGAAAAAGTTTATTTAGATCCAAATGGAATTGATACTTTGTTGTTTGAAATTTCTGAGAAAAGGGAGCCTTTTAGCTTTATTTGTAAAGTTACAGAAGAGCCTTTAAAGTTTGTTTCTTCCGATTTTAGAAAAAAAATTCAAGACGGTAAAACATATGTTAGCTTAAGAAATGAGTATTATGATCGGAAAATGACTTGTAATTTTTTTGACTCTAATTATAGATCACTTAAAGAAAATATTGTGATTATGCCTAGAAAATGGAGTCCTTGGATTGTTAATCCTTTAGCTACAAAGTATGAATGCCGAGAATCAATTATCGAGTGAGAAAAAAGCCATCTGTCTTGCAGGTGGTTTTTTCGTTGAAAAACTGGCAGAATATCTCATAAAAGACTAATATGTCTTGACAAAAAAATAATTTTATATGAGAATGATAAATAGTATTTTAATAAAAGAGAAAAATAAGGATTGAGATATGTCAATAAGTGCAGCAGAACATTATAGACAACAACAGATTTTAAATTCAAGCCCAGCTGAAAGAGTTGTGCTTTTATATGATGGTGCTATTAGATTTATGATGATTACAAGACAGGCTATAGAAGCAAATGATATTCAAAAGCGCTTTGATAATTCGCAAAAAGCAAGAAACGTTGTTCAACATCTTTTAGAAACATTGGATATGGAAAAAGGTGGCGAAATCGCAGAGAATTTAAGTAATATTTATAATTATCTATTAAGACAGTTCCTAGATGTTGATAAAAACAGTATAGAAGCAGTAGATGAAATTCTAAAACATTTAAAAATTCTTAGAGCTTCATGGGCTAAAATTGCAATGGGTGAAAAAGAAGGTGTTAAAGACACTCCTATTGACAACATTATGGCTTAATGCTATAAGTTGTAGGTGTATAAATAATATTGTAGCAGAGGTATAAAATGGCAGAAGATAAAAAAGTAGAAGAATCAAAAGAATCTGAAAAAGTAGAAACAGAAGAAGGCTCTGAAGAAGGAAAAAAGAAAAAATCTAGTCTAATAGTAGTTATTTTAATTGTTATTTTGGTATTAGCTATTTCAACAGCAGGTTTCTTAGTTCTAAAATCTGGTGATTCAGCAGAAGATGAAGCTAAAAAGCTTCAGGCTCAGCCACTTCCATCAGTATTTTTTGAAATGCCAGAAATTATCGTTAGTTTATCTGGTAACTCATCAAACATCAGATACCTAAAACTAGTTCTATCATTAGAAATTGCAACAGCTGAAGATCAAGCAGTAGTAGAAGCTCAACTTCCAAAAATTACAGATGAATATCAAACATACTTACGTCAATTAAGATTAGAAGATCTAAGAGGCTCAGTAGGTACTTACCGTCTAAAAGAAGCTCTTCTTCTAAGAATTAACCAAGTGGTACAGCCTGTTGAAGTAAAGGATGTATTATTAAAAGAAATGCTAGTCCAGTAATTTAGTTTTTTACTTTAATAAAAAGTCTTATTTATTCGCTTATGTATTAGTTATACACAGCACTTTTAAATAAGACTTTTTCTTTTTGTAAAAATTCTAAATTATAATATGACCTCTTTTCTTCCCAGACTTGATCTGGGATAACATTCAAGCTAAAGAGATAAGATATAAAAAAAGACTCCATAATAGGAGTCCGTTACTATCTTTATAAAATTTAAAACTCAATGCCGTTTAAAGTCATCTCTCTAATATCTGAATTTTCTTGTGATGGTGCAAATTCAATTGTAATACAGTTTTTAGGTAGGTGTATGTCAGCAATTTGAGGCCATTCAATTAATAGAATTCCGTTTTCTAGGTAATACTCGATATCTAGATCAAAAATCTCTTCAGAATCCTCTAAGCGGTACAGATCCATATGAGCAATGGGTGTTGTTGTATCATCATATGCTTGAACTAATGTATAAGTGGGGCTAGGAATGTGTTTTTCTTTAGTTCCTAGTGTTAATATGATAGTTCTAGCAATAACGCTTTTACCACTTCCTAACGGCCCTAATAAACGCACAACATCACCTGCTTTTAACTTTTTAGCAAGTGATTGTGCAAATTCTACAGTTTCTGATTCTGTTTTGAATGTAAAATGTTGTGTCATATAAAAACCTTTGTTTTGATTTAATCAACCATGATGATATTATATAGTAAAATAGTAATTGTTGCAAAAGTTAAGAAAATAAAGCTAGGAATTACTTTTCTGTCTAAAGCTTCTTCACCTTTATAAACATTGTAGATATAAACCCAAATAGGAGCTGCTCTTGCAATTAACATAGCAACACCAGGGTTTGCCATCATTTTCATAACTGCTAAACCTAAAAGACCTGAGGTTAAAGAACATAATGCCACGCCCATTAAGGGGATAAGGTAGCGTTTTTTAAACTTAAATGTTGCTTTAACAACTTTTTTACGTTTATTTTTTAATTCTGAAAATGCTAAACAAATAATGCCTTGTGCAAAGTTAGCGAAAAATAAGAAACTAAGCACACCTCCGATTAGGTCTGTTTGGTCAATCATTAGTTTAGTTACTACATTACTAAATGCGTATAAAAAGCAGCTTGGTAAAATATATAAAACAACTTGAATACTTGTTTCAGCTTTACTCATAAGGTAAATACTTAAACACATAATAAAAATAGAAGCAATGAATAAAAATGCTAAGTTACCAGATTCAAATAATTTTGCACCAGTATCTGGGAATACAACAAAGAAAGAGAAAATAGTTATAATAGTTGTAAGTGGTAAAATACGAGTAGTTATTCCGCCACCATATTTGTGGTTTGCAGAATAAACCATGCTACCAGCAACACTATTACAACAAGAAATAATAATAACAGCTATAAAGAACATAGGGTCTGTAGGAATATTAATAAATGGCATCACCGGTAGTAGCATGGCAGATAGGCATAAGCTTTTACCTGCAAAAATTAATACAGGTGGTATTTGTTTGTTGCTTTGTACTATTATAGTTAAAATAGCAATTAAGAAGCTACTGATTAAAGGCAATATAAACCATAGATTTTGCATTTTTTATATGTTCCAATATTTAGTAATTAAATTTTGAATAACCATCTTGACAATAATTCTAATTTTTTTTATTATAATTTTTGTTAGGTTATAAAAAATAAATATAGCATATAAAAAAAGGAGAAAGAAGTATGAAAAACAAAAATATAGCTATAATCCTACTTATTTTATCATTTTTAGTAACTAGTGTTTGCCTTTTTGCAACATATTCTATTTATCAAGGGCTTGATGATGCCAGGCATGTTTCTCAGCAACAGCCAGTTTTGAAAAAAGAATTAATAAAAAGGTTTGAAGATAGAGATTCTTTGGCTTGGGCTCATTTTGAGCAAAACAGGCAAGCGTTTAATGACCTTTTTGACTTTCCTACAAGAGAACACTTTGATACATTTGAACAAGAAGTTAGAAAAATATTAGATAGAAGCCGTCAAGAATATGAAATGTTAGATTCTGAATCTATTAAATCATCAAATTTTATGATTGATAATACTTCAGATATTTTTAAAGTATCTGCAATTATTCAAAATGTAACTGAAGAAATGCTAAAAGTTACAGTAGATCGCGGTTTTTTAATTGTGCAAGCAGAGCATAAAGAAGAAGTAAAAGATCAGGCGGAATTAAAGAAATATTCAACATTTAAGCGTGTTATAAAGTTACCAACAAATGTAGATGTAGCAAAAGCAAAGGTTTCATTTAAAGAAAGTATTTTAGTAATTACAATGCCTAAAACAGAAATGAAAAAACAAGAGCCTTTAGAACTAAAAATTAACTAAAGATAAAACAAATTAAGAATATGAAAAAGCCTGATATGTTTAATATCAGGCTTTTTATGTGGATTTATTAAAAAGATGTTCTTTCAATAAACTCCACTCGGTATGTGGGTAAGTGTTGAATAAAGTTAATGTAATAAATATATTCATCTCCACCAGGTAAGCGTAAACGTTTATCATGATCAGCATAATTTTTTAATAAAGCGAGGCATCGTTTAGCCTGGTTAGGCTTTAAAATTCCCATTTCCATTATGTCGTCTTTTGTTAGATAACGCGTACCACTACGGTGTTTGAACGCACACTCTTTTACAATTAGGCGGCTTTTAATTCCTCGCCGTTCTTTAGAGTGTAGGTAAATCATTTTTGTGTATGGCTCAACCGAATCAAACTCGACATCACAGTTACATTCAAGATTGGGATATCTCGGAGGTGCTTGACAGGCAGTAATTGTCAGCGCTGCCGCAATCACAATTAAGCTTTTATGCATTAAAAATAATCCTTTAAAAGTAACAAAGGTAATTATTTATAGTTAGTTGTGATAAGGATAATTCGTGTCAATTATAGTATTTAATTATATATATGTAAAAAAATTCCCCCGTCAAGTCCATGATGGGGGATTAAAAACCGCTTTAAATCCTAGTTTTTATTATAATTCGATATTAAGATTGAGGTTCTAAGCTAAAGTAATAGCGTTGGTAAAAGTCTTTACGAGCCATAAATGCCTCATATGCTGCTTTATCATTAGTGCCTTCTTGTTTAAACCGATGGTCTTTATATTTCATTAGCATATTGAGACATTTTCTAAATTCAGTAAGGTTATAGTATTTAAAATACTCAAAATCATCTTCGCTTGTTCCACCTTCTTCTATTTTGCAGGTTTGAACAATTTTAGGACTATTAACAGCATCATCATAAAATTGATGGCTATAAATAATACTGGTGTATTTTTCAAGAGGATCTTTAAACTCAAATTTAATTTCATTAATATTATGAGCAGTTGTTGCAGATGTACAAGCGTTTAATGACATTAGCGCAAAAGAAATAGCCATTAGTTTTAGCTTCATATTTTTATTGTTCCGAAAAAGTTATAACGAGTAGTCTCAATAGAGCATTAAAAATATAACTTATTTTCAAACTAAAGTCAAAGCCCGAATTAGGGGTATTAGGGTGTGTATTTTGGGGTACGGTTTCTATAAAGTAAAGCATTATTATATCATACCAGATCTATTATAATAGAGTCGTCATTCCGGGCTTGATCCGGGATCTCATATAGGCAGCTTGGGATCCTGAAATGAATTCAGGATGACGTGAGGCACAAAAAAGAAAGCCACCCGGGTAGGGCGGCGTTTCCTTCGACGGATTATAGGTACTTGTACACTATTCCGTCTTTCTTCGTAATATTGTACTCCTTGTGAATACCTTTCATGTTATCGCCAACGTTTGTTACGAATCCGCGTTGAGAGCCGCTTTCCTTACGTAGACGGCCATCAAACTGAATATAGCCCATCATGGCATTCCAGCAGTTCACGAATAGATCGTGATCTGCATCTTCCAGACGGTTCAGTTTATCGACGCTTAGAGCGTCGTGCTTGGTTGCAAGGCATGTCTTCATAACGAGAAGGGCGTTTCCGCCGTTCTCCTTGAAGGCGTGATCGTTAAGGATATAAGATAAAGCCTCAACGGCTTTCTCCGCCTCTGAGCTAGCAGAGAGGATAATTTCATCTTCTACTTCCCAGTATATATTTTCTTCTTTCTCTTCAAAGAGTTTAGTGATATCACTCTGGATATCACCAACTTTGTTGGTGGCATATTCGACGAAGTCGAATGAGCCGTCTGACGCATCGTCAGACTTACAACCAGTCAAAGATAGAGAAGCAACAGCAACAAGAGCAACAACAACGTTTTTAATGTTCATTTTTATTTCCTTAGGGTATAGAAGTCAACTGACTTCATCAAGAATAAGTTACAAATTGGTTATACTCTTATAGATATACCTATAAAGAAAATCTGACATATTGCTGACAGGGTTTGAAGGTGTTTGAAAAACAAGAAAAGCCACCTGTTACGGTGGCTCTAGCATAGTGTATAAATTATAACTTAAGATCATAGGCTTGGGCTATGTCCTTAATCGCTAATTGATATGCTTTAGCATATTTGATCTGATCCTTTTTTGTTTTTACATATCTAGTAAAATCGCCAGTATTCATATAAGCAAGTTGCGTATTAAGGCAGATTTTTTGCTCGGTTGGTGATAGATCTTCAAAGAAGACGAAGTTAAAAGAGTTTTTGCGGATGCTTTCTTTGCAATTTTTTATCGCTTGTTGCGAGAAGATATTGCCTTGCTGTGCTCTTTTATAGATTAATTTAGCAAATTTATTTGCCATTACAAAACTATCGGTAGATTCTATGGCTGTAAAGCCAGTAGATGAACAGCCATTTAGTAAAACGACTAAGCAAAAGCTTATTAGTGCGTTCTTTACGAGTTTTATCATAACCACTTCCCCTAAAATTAATAGTTTTGAAAAGTTATTATTTTATTTCATAGACAATATCAAAATAAGCTAAACATTTATTTAAGTTTTGTACTATATGATATTGCGATCCTGCTACTTTGCTAAATCCTCCTCGTTTTGTAAAATCTATTTTTTGTAGCTTTGGATTATGGTTAGGGTAGCGCTTTAAATTACTCCAGCAGTTTAAAAATGCTTTTTTATCTTCATGGCGAAGGTTGCTTAAATGGTTAAGCGTTAAGTTTTCACCAGGTATTGTGCCACAGCTTAATATAACAAATGCTGCTTGATAGTCATTTTCAGTATAAGCTGAGTTGTTTATTACTGTTAGATAATTATGTAGTGCTTGAATTTGTGGTGGCAGCTCATCATAAGTTTGTTTAGGTTTTGATGAGCAAGCTGTTAAAAAAATAGGCAAAACTAACAGTATTATTCTTAAGGTTGTTTTCATGGTTTGTATCAACCTCCATGCATAAAAAATGAATATAAGTCAAAGTTATTCTAATTATATATAGGTTGTATAATAAATCAAAAAATAAACGGGCTTTATCTGTCGATAAAGCCCGTAGGTAAATATGGAAG
>DMEM01000128.1 GCA_003450915.1 Alphaproteobacteria bacterium | reverse complement strand
GTTACAAGTTGAATTAGGAATTTTAATATTTTCAAAATAGAATTTAATTAAAGGCCCTACAGTGTAGTAAATCTACATGCCTTGGGCCTTTATATTAAATAGTATGAAGAAAATATTACAATTGTGCTGCTATTTCTTCAGAAATATCCATATTAGTTGTAACTGATTGGATATCATCATCTTCTTCAATTGCATCTACTAAAGCTAATACTTTACGAGCTGTTTCAACATCTGCTACAGGAGCTGGAGTTTTAACTATATAGTCTAAATCTGCTTCTTCTGCTTTACCGTATTGCTCTTGTAGAGTATCACGAACAGTAGCAAAATCTGCAACCTCTGTTATAATTCTGTATGAATCTTCATTTACTTCAACATCATCTGCACCTGCTTCAATAGCTGCTTCCATTACAGAATCTTCATCTCCAATTGTTGACGGATATAAAATAATACCTTTTTCTTCAAACATCCATGCAACAGCACCATTATTACCCATATTACCACCATTTTTATTAAATGTTGATCTAACGTTAGCAACTGTTCTTGTTCTGTTATCAGTTAATGATTTACAAATTAATGCTACGCCTGAAGGACCATGACCTTCATAAACTACTTCAACATAATCAGCACCTTCAATTTCACCAGTACCACGCTTAATAGCTCTATCGATAGTATCTTTTGTCATGTTTTCTGCTTTAGCATTATCTAAAGCTAGTCTTAAAAGAGGGTTAGTGTTAGGATCACCACCACCTTGTTTTGCCGCTACCATTAGTTCACGGATTAATCTTGTAAAAATCTTACCTCTTTTTTTATCTTGAGCTGCTTTTCTGTGCTTAATATTAGCCCATTTACTGTGACCTGCCATATTAAAATACCTTTATTTAATAGTTTAAATTTCTTTGAATACTGTAAATATACAAAAATATTGATGCTTTTTCAAGTTTTATGTTATATTAAAGTAATGAAAAAGCAAATAAATACACAAACCATTTCAAAATTAGAACAATCTGACTTTTCTTTAAAGTTAGAAAATGATGTTTTAAAACTATATAAAAAGTCGGAAAACTCATCTATATCAGTTGATTTTACATCGCAAAAAGCTTTAAAAAGAATTAATGAACCTGGTATTTTAAAACAAGACGTAGCAAAGGCTATTGGATTTAATAAAACCAAAGAACTAAATATTTTAGATGCAACCGCAGGCCTTGGCCGTGATAGCTTTATTTTTGCAAGCATTACAGAAAAAAATGTATTAATGCTAGAGCGTAACCCTACTTCATTTGCTTTATTAGAAAATGGACTAAAAAGGCTACAACAAGTAGAAGATAATCAACAACTGCAAGAAATTGCAAAAAAACTATCATTAGAAAATATTGATGCTGCAGAGTTTCTAAAAACAACAGATCAAAGTTTTGATGTAGTTTACCTAGATCCTATGTTTTCTCAAGAAGGTCAGAAAAAAAGTGCTAAAGTAAAAAAAGAGATGGCCTTTTTTCATCATACAGTAGGAAACGACGAAGATTCTGATTGCTTATTAGACCTTGCTTTTGCAAAAGCAAGTAAAAGAGTTGTTGTTAAACGCCATAAGAATGCACCATATCTAGACAATAAAAAACCTACTTTAGAATTTAAAGGGAAAACCAATAGATTTGACGTTTACATAATTTAATAAAATAAACACAAATTTTATATTGATTTTTGCTTAAGAAGTAACTATGCTAAGTCTAGTTTTTAACGTTACTTTTTTTCATAAATATGGAGGTTACGCTATGACAAGTAATCTTGAAATAAGTTCTATCTGGTCTTTTAGAAAAAACCAACAAGCATTTGACTTTATTACGCAAGAAAAAAAGCTAAACTGTACCAAAGTTTTTATAAGTTGTGATCGTTCAGAAAGATTTTATGACTATCTTGAACTTATATCTCAAAAAAAGAAATACTTTACAGTCACAAGAAGAGCCGAGCTTATTGAAACACTTATAACTCGCTACGATGTAGTTTTTTTAATTGTAAGAAACCATAAAAAACCTTTTGCTTTAAAAAAGCTTCAACAACTGCAGCTTAAAAAAGTTTATAAAAAAAACCTTTTAGCAGCTGTATCTTAAAAATAACCAAATACTAAAAAAAGGGAGATATTACTCTCCCTTCTCTCTTCTTTTATTTAGGATGAATAAAATGCTGATAGACAAGTCAAGACACATCAAGCACCTGTGTGAAATGTTTGAAAGCTCTATGTCTTTAAACTCAACTGACTTTCCTAGTATTGTTTTATGCTATACTTTTAAATTACCATTAGACGAACATGAGAAAACAAACCTTAAAGATTTAAAGAATCGAGAGCTTCAACTACAAAAAGACACACAAATCTACATACAAGAGAATATTGATTATATTTTAGAAGAACTAGTTCAACTAAATATTATTCCATCTATAAACTCTAACTTAAGCAAGACTATTGCTGATTATTCAAAAACAGAAACTCGATTAATTAGGGTAAAGTTTGTTCTTAAAGAAATCATTGTTTACCTTCTTTCAAAAGAAGTTAAAGGAGATAGAGGCATTAACTTTGGACGGAATCATCTAGAAGAATTTTTCGAAGCACACTAATAAAAAAGAAGGCCCCTTAACCTAAGGAGCCTTCTTTTTATGGGTAAATTATAATAAAAAATATTACATTTCATCCTTTGCGATAGAATCTAAACTTTCCATTGTTGCTGTAATTTCTTCAATAGCAGCTGATTGAGCACTAATCATTTCATTAACAACATTATTACTTCTAACAACATTTGATGTAACCTCATCAACTTCTTCAATGCTTGTTGAGATTTGTTCAGACCCTGTTACAATTTTTTCTAGCGATTGGGCAATATCATTTACAGAGCTACTTGTTTGATCTGCAAGCTTTTTAACTTCAGATGCAACAACGGCAAAACCTTTACCTGCATCCCCAGCTCTTGCTGCCTCAATTGATGCATTTAATGATAGTAAGTTTGTTTTTGTAGAAATATCTTTAATTAAACTTAAAATACTTCTAATTTCTTCAATATCATTATTAAATGCTTTTGATGCATGAGTTAGCTCATCTAATGAGTCTTTTGAGTTTGAAATTAGAGTTTGGCATGAATTATTTTCATTCAAAATAGTATTAACCGCTGAGCTGACATCTGATGTTGCTTGAGTTGATTCTGCTATACCAACAGTTAGTTGATCTTTAATTGCTGATTGTCTTGCCATTAACTCATCATGTTTTTGATTTGATAAAGCAATATAAACACTAATAGAAACAGACATATCTATATTTGTAATTTTGAAGAATGTTGATATGAACTCTTGTAATTTTTCATTTTGGTATTTCTTCTTAGAGAATAAAGTATTCTTTTTAGCCATTAAAGCATTTACTTCTTTTAAGAAAACCTGTTGCACTTGGTTATACCCACCAATATACCATTCAGGAGTTAGATCAACTTTAACATGAGACATTCCAATTCTTTTAACTCTTTGCTCATATGAATCATCAAAACCTGCTTTTAAGGTATTTATCCAGTGATTTCTTTGAGCTGCTTTTACATTTTCAACTGATCGTCCTGAATTTTCAAGTACGTGAACTAAGTTATCAAACTTTAAGATATAGTTATAAAATTCATTCATAATAGAATCAATAATTTTAGTATCTACTAAAAAATCATGTAATTCTGTAAACTTACGACCTTGATCTAAATGATAAAAAGACAGTAACTTAGATAAGTTCTGTTGGCTCATATTAATACACCCCTATATTATTTTTATTTTTATGGATATTTATACTTATAATTGAGAGATTTCCATTAAAACTAGCTCAAATCAATTAATTTTTTATCTTTCATTAAAAAAGATAATATTAGAATATAGAAATATGTATACTTTAATGAATATTGGCACAACCTAAAAAATATACAATCATGATGTATAAACCAATAATATAAAAAAAGCCCAGCCATAAAGGCTGGACTCTTTTAACGCGGGATTTTGGAAGAATTTTTTCTTTTTTAATAAAGGAAGTGTATTAAAATACGCTACGACTTCAAAAAGGAAAAAGTCAACCAAAAAATCACCATTAAAATTATCTTGAGTAGAACTCGATAATTAAGTGTGGGTTCATTTGTACAGGGTAAGGAACTTCGTCGAATTCTGGAAGTCTATTAAATGTACCTTTGAACTTATCACATGTGATGTAATCAGGGATATCTCTTTCACCTTTTTCTACAGCTTCAGCAACCATAGGAATAGCTTGAGATTTGTCAGCAACTTCAATAACGTCACCAACTTTACATCTGTAAGAAGCAACATTAACTAGTTTACCGTTAACTTTAACGTGTTTGTGGTTAATTAGTTGTCTTGCAGCGAATACAGTTGGAACGAAGTTCAGTCTGTAAACAATCGCGTCTAAACGTGATTCTAAAAGCTTAATTAAGTTTTCAGATTTATCACCTTTAATTCTTGAAGCGTCTTTGTAGATAGCTACAAATTGTTTTTCAGAAATGTTACCATAGTAACCTTTTAGCTTTTGTTTTTCTCTGAACTGAACACCATAGTCAGTCATTCTGCCTCTTCTAGCACCATGCATACCAGGGCCTGAAGTTCTAGTGTTTGTAGGGCATTTATCTCTACCCCATAGGTTTTCACCTAATCTACGAGCGATTTTGTATTTAGGTGTAACTCTAACGTTTCCCATTATTATATATCCTTATTTTTAATTCACGAACCTATACTAAGCAGTTGAATAAAAACTTGAAAAACAAGTATTTACCCTCGTGAACGCTTCAACTAATGTTAAAGTGTACTGCTTGGCGATTAAATAAATACGTAGAATTTACGTATTCAACTAGGCCTTATTATAATCATTTTTAGCTTTTAGTCAAGTATTATCTTATATCTAAACAAAAAAAAGAGGACCTAAAGCCCTCTTTTTTATAATTTATTTTCTAACTTCTAATTTCTTTAATCTTATACGACACTTCTCTAGCACCATCTGATGCTTGAGACATTCTCTCAGAAATATCATTTGTTGCTGTTCTTTGCTCTGTCATAGAAACAACTAAGTGCTGAGTAAACTCATTAATTGCATTAATCTGCTTACTAATGTTTTCAATTGCTTTTACACTATTATCACTATTTGACTGAATCATATTAACTTGGCTATAAATATCACTTGTTGCTGTTGAAGTTTGTTGAGCTAGTTTTTTAACCTCTTCTGCTACAACTGCAAAACCTCGACCTTCATCACCTGCCCTTGCTGCCTCAATTGATGCATTAAGTGCTAGTAAGTTTGTTTTTTCTGCAATTTCTTGAATTAGCCTAACAACTTCGCCAATTTTTGCTGCACTATTACTTAATTCTTGAATTGTAGCATTGCCCTTCTCTGACTCTTCTTGGGCTAACATTGTCATATTACTTGTTTCATCTACCTTAGTACCAATATCTTCTAATGTTGATGATAATTCTGATGCTGCTGTTGAAATTCCACTAATATGTTCTTCAACTGATGATGAACTATGAGCAATATCTGTTGTAATTGATAAAATCTTATCCCTATTTTCAGCTTCTAAACGATTCTTTTCAGATTCTGACTCAGTCTCTAGACGCATTCTTTCAATAATACTTGTTTTAAAAATCTCAACACATGCAGCCATTTTACCAACCTCATCTTTTCTTGATAGATCTATTTTAACACTTGTATCGTTATCAGCTAGCTTATTCATATTATTGATTAATTTATTCACTGCTTTGTTAAAATCAGAGAATATAATAACAAAAACAACTAAGATAATCATAAATAATATAGCTAACCTAGTAATAATTTCTTTTTTCATCGCTGCATTCTCACGTTCAACATCATCCATATAAACGCCTGTACCAATTACGATATTTAAAGGTTGGAAATACCTTGCATATGATACTTTAGGAGCTGGTGCTGGCGCACCTGGCTTAATGAAGTAATAATCTGTTACTGAAGACCCCTTAGAAACGGCATCTTTAACAATATCTCTAATAAAGTACTTGCCATTAGAATCTGATACACTCCAAAAAGACTTTCCTTCCTTTTCTGGGGCTGCTGGTAATTTAATATTCACTCCATCTTTATCAAATAAAAAGATATAACCTGTTCCATTATCAAACCACATGTCTTCAATTTCAGAGTAATATAACTTACGGATATAATCTTCAGAAAGACCTCTTTCATTCATTTTTCCATAAAGCTTTTCTAATCTTGTATATGCAATATCAACAACCGAAGTTATTTTTTCCATTTTTCCATTTTTATTTTGCTCTACCATTTTTGATATAACTTGAATATCGTTAATAGTAATAAATGCCAAAATTACTAATAACAACGTAATTAGCTTAGCTTTAATACTAAGCTTGCTTAAAAAATTCATATTTTAAACTCCGTTTTTGTTTTTGTTTTTACGCGTAAAAAATATACACTATAAAAAGGCTAGCAAACTCTAGGCAATAATGTCAATATACCGCAATAGTTATAGCAATATACCTTAGTTGGTAATAGGGTTAAATAAACATCAGAAAAAGAACAACATTTTATAAAATAAAAAAACGCCAAAAAAAGGCGTTTTTTTATCTTATATCATTTTTTTTAATCTATGAGTGCTATTAAGCTCTAATTTCTTTAATTTTGTATGATACTTCTTTTGCACCATCTGATGCTTGAGACATTCT
>DMEM01000115.1:4743-7768 GCA_003450915.1 Alphaproteobacteria bacterium | reverse complement strand
ATGGTGGCTACGACGGGATTCGAACCTGTGACCCCATCATTATGAGTGATGTGCTCTAACCAACTGAGCTACGTAGCCATTTTAGCTTCCTTCAGCAGGCCTGTTTGACTGGGCGCTGTCTCGGGAACGGGGCGCATTATGCTCATACCAGTTAAAAGCGTCAACAGTTTTTTTTAATATCTTCAGAAAACCCGTGTGTTCGATTGTTATTTGGACGAAATGGGCGAATGCCACACTCCATTGCTATTTTTGAACCGCAAATGACGATAATGAGAGGGTCGTTAGCATTTCTTAAAATTGTCGGGGAGATAAAAAATAAGCCAGCAACAATGCTGGCTTATTTCAAATTGACGCAAATGCTATGGGTGCATTGCGATGATGTTACACGTTGAAGCGGAAGTGAACGACATCACCATCTTTTACGATGTAGTCTTTACCTTCCAGACGCCATTTACCAGCTTCTTTTGCACCGCTTTCACCACGGAACTCGATGAAGTGGTCGTAGCCGACAACTTCGGCACGGATGAAGCCTTTTTCAAAGTCGGTGTGGATAACGCCAGCTGCTTGTGGAGCTGTTGCATCACGGAACACTGTCCATGCTCTAACTTCTTGAACACCTGCTGTAAAGTATGTAATTAAGTCTAGTAAAGAATAGCCTGATCTAATAACACGGTTAAGACCTGCTTCTGTTAAGCCCATATCTTCTAAGAATTCAGCTTTTTCTCCTGCATCTAGACCTATTAATTCTGATTCTATTTTTGCTGAAACAACTACAGAGTCAGCATTTTCTGCTTTAGCAATTTCTGCAACTTTTGCAGAAAGTTCGTTACCTAAATCAGCTGAATCTTCATCAACATTACATACGTACATTACTGGTTTTTCTGTAATGAATTGGTACATTTTAATTTGCTTTTCTTCGGCTTCATTTGCAGGTTCGTAAGTTCTAACTGCTTTACCTTCTTCTAAAACTGCTAATAGTTTTTTCAAGATAACTAGCTCTGCTGCTAGCTCTTTATCAGATTGTGCTCTTTTTGAAATTGTTTTAATTCTTTTTTCAACAACTGCTAAGTCTGCAAGTAATAGTTCTGTATTAATAACTTCCATATCATCTAATGGGTTAATTGTGTTTTCAACGTGAGTAATATCATCATCAATAAAACATCTAACAACATGAGCAATAGCATCAACTTGACGAATATTACCTAAGAACTGGTTACCTAAACCTTCACCTTCTGAAGCTCCTTTAACAAGCCCCGCGATATCAACAAACTCAATTTGAGTTGGTAAAATTCTTTTAGGATTTACAATTTCAGCTAACTTTTGTAGTCTTAAATCTGGAACTTCAACGATACCAACGTTTGGCTCGATAGTACAGAACGGATAGTTAGCAGCTTCAGCTTGAGCTGTTTCTGTTAATGCATTAAATAGAGTTGATTTACCAACGTTTGGTAAACCTACGATACCACATTTAAATCCCATAGTTTTTTCCTTTTTAATTATACGTGTCATTCCGGACTTGATCCGGAATCTCTGCAACATAATTTATATAATCACAAATAATATGCAGATTTTTTAGTTATAAATCTTTACTTTTTCTTCTGAGATCCCGGATCAAGTCCGGGATGACGAAAGAAGTTTTTATTTTAATAATAGTGCAAGTTCATTACTTGCTTTTGAAATGCCGTCATTTAATAAAGTTGGCACTGTTTTGCTTACATAATAAAGTATATCTTCATACTTTGTAGCTTGATCTTTAGGAAAATCTTTAAGAACGTAATTTGCAACTTCGTTTTTATCTCCTGGGTGACCAACACCTAAACGAATTCTTTGATAATTTTTTGAACCAATACATGAGCTAATTGACTTAAGGCCATTATGTCCGCCTTCTCCTCCGCCAATTTTCATTTTAACTTTTAAAGGATCAATATCTAACTCATCATGAAATACAATAATATTTTCTGGTTTAATTCTATAAAATCTTGCTAGTTCAGCAACTGAGTGACCAGATTTATTCATGTAAGTTTGTGGCATTAGCAAATGAACTTTATGTCCTGCGATTGTGCCACTTGTATACTGCCCTTGATATTTACTTGTAAAGGCAGAAAAGTTAAAGCGATCCTGTATTTCAAGAATCGCCTTAAATCCGATATTATGGCGATTATCAGCATATTTTGAACCAGGATTTCCTAAACCAACTAGTAAAAACATGCCAACAATCTCCTATAATTTTTATATTAACTTAGCAAAAAGATTACTCTGCTGCTGCTTCTTTTTGTGCAATAGCTGTTTGACGTGTTGCAACAACTGAAGCTAAAGTTAGGTTTTGCTTGCTTACTGCAGCAACTTTTTCAGGAAGAGTAATTTCGTTTAGTTTTACTGATTCTGATACTTTAACAAATTCTGCGGCATTCCCAGTCCAACCTCCGGCCCGTTATGGTCGAATGACGCTTGATGATATTGGTGGTANNTTACTGATTCTGATACTTTAAGGTGAGCGATGTCAACTTCAATTGATGTTGGGATGTCTTTAGCTAGGCATGATACTTCTAGAGAAGCAATAACTAACTGAGGCACACCACCTAATTTAACACCAGGTGCTTGATCTGCGTTAAGTAGTACTAGTGGAGCACGAACTTTAACAGGTTTCTTAGCGTTGAATCTTAGGAAGTCAGCGTGAATAATGTTATCTGTAACTGGGTGTCTTTGTAAGTCTCTTACTAAAACGCCTTCTTCTTTACCGTCGATTTCTAATGTTTGTACTGTAGAGAAGAAGTTACCTTTTTGCATGTCCATCATTAGGTCATATGAAGATAGGCTAATTGGAGTAGCTTTTTTACCTGCACCGTATACAACTGCTGGAATGTTACCTTCTGATCTTACTTCTCTAGCGATCCCCTTACCGCTGTCTTTTCTTGTGATTGCTTTCATTGTCATAGCAATTTTTTCCTTTTATTTATTAAAGTTGACTAGCAACTTAAATTATTGATTTATATAAATTATACTGCACACTTAGCTCATAACCTCC
>DMEM01000115.1:0-4714 GCA_003450915.1 Alphaproteobacteria bacterium | reverse complement strand
ATAACCTCCAAGGGTGTTAATTTGGTAAAATATGAATATTCTACGTGTGAGTATGTGCGAATAATAGTACTTTTTTATTGAAATGTCAAGAGGATATTGCGCTTTTATTGAACTTTCCATGTTGGTCTTGCTAAACCATTTTGCATATAACATGCATCAATAGTGTTAGTAATTAAGCTCATTACAGTTAAAGGCCCAACTCCACCAGGAACCGGAGTTATAATTTTAGCTTTTTCTACAGCATCTTTTGCTATATCTCCACAAAGCTTACCTTCAACTTTATTAATACCAACATCAATTAAGATTTGACCTTCTTGAATATTATCTTGATTTAATAAGTTAGGCTTACCTACTGCTGAAATTACAACATCGGCTGTACTAATAGATTTTGCTAAATCTTTAGTTCTTGAATGACATAGAGTAACTGTACCACCCGAATTTAATAGTAATTCAAATAAAGGTTTACCTACAAGCCTACTTTTCCCAATAATTGCAAAGTTAGTTCCCGAAATTTCAACACCTAAAAATTCCAGATATCTTAAAATCCCTAATGGAGTACATGGTGAAAAAGCATCTTGCTTTTCTGTTAGCATTTTTTGATAAGTAACTTCTGTTAAGCAGTCTACATCTTTTTCTGAGTTTATATTAAAACCATTTTCTAATTCTATAGGACACGGTAATTGCAGCATAAAACCATTAATATCTTTATTATTATTCAATTCTGTTGTGATTTTGTCATACTCTTGTGAACTATTTTCATTTAAATAAATAATCTCAGATTTCATTCCACACTCTTTCGCTAGCTCTATTTTTTTAGTTACATAGCTAACTGAGGCAGGGTTATTACCAGCCATTAAAATAGTTAAAGCCGGCCTAACACCTAACTTTTCATTTATTTCTTTAACTTTTTGTTTAGCTTGTTCTTTTAGTATTTCGACTAGTGTCTTACTTGCTATTACTTTACTTATCATATTCATTAAACCTCTTGTTTTTCTCTATTGAATGATATAATATATAAAAAAAGAAAAGTAATCAAGAAGAAGATTAGGTATTATAGAATTATGGAAAAAGATATTATAAAAGTTGATAGTTGCGTAATTGGCGGTAGTATTGTTGGTCTTTGGACTGCTTTAGACCTTGCTAAAAAAGCTCAAAAAGTTTTAGTTGTTGATAAAACATATATTGGTCAAGAAAAAAGTAATGTTGATATATGTATCAACCATATGTGTAATGAAAACATGTATGATATTGCCTTAAAAGCTCAAGAAAAATGGCTTGAATTAAAAGAACATAATTTAGATTTAAACATTGAACTTAGAGGTAGCCTTTCTTTTGCATTAAACCATGAAGAAGAAGATAACCTTAATACTATTTTAAGAAAACAAAAACAACACATTGAAAACTTTGAATCTTTTATTATTAAAGACAAACAAGCAATTAAAACATTACTAAAAGCAAGAGAGATCGGCGAACAGGTTAGATCTGCACTAGTTAGTGTTGAAGACCTATCTTTAAACCATCAAGCATGTTTAGATTACTTACGCCAACAGCTAATTAAAAATGGTGCTCAATTTTGGGGTAGCGATGAAGTTATTGATGTTGAGTTAAAAGACAAAAAAATAACTGGCCTAATCACTAAAGAATCAATCATTAAAGCAGATAATATTGTTCTTGCTACGGGTGCAAAATCTAAAATACTATTAGATCGCTTAGATCTTAAAATGCCTCTTCGTCCAGCTCGTGCACATATTGTTGAGTATACTAGCAAAACTCAACTACCACAGCAAATTCTAAACTATAAAACTAAGTTTGGTGAATATATTTGTAAATCGATGCTAAATGGTAGAAACCATCTTATTTACACAGGTCTTGAAGACCAAATGCAAGCTACATGGTCTCGAGATATAAATCAACAAGTAGTTAACTCTAGCATTTTAGAAATGATCCGAATTTTACCTATTTTAGAATATGCCGATATTCAAGATTGCTACACAGCGCAGTTAGCGGTTACCCCTGATAGAATGCCATTCTTTGGAAAAACTAAATTCTATGATAATTTATATGTAAATATTGGTCTTAACTCTTCAAATTATATGTTAGCACCGTATTTTGCTCAAAACATGGCTAAGCTAATTGATAAAAAAGTTAAGAACCCTGATTTAGCAATTTTCAACCCTGATAGATTTATGCTTGATGATTATAAAATTGATTATAAAGCAATCGCTGAATCAGAAACTACAATCCAAACACTGCTTAAAGAGTTTTCTGATGCGAATGAACAACCAGCACCTGAAGAAGAGTAATCTATAAGCTAATTTTAATATAAAAAAAATAAAGGCATTGTCAAATACAATGCCTTTTTTAATATTATCGATATCTTAGATCTTATGCAGGATACTTATAGGTCATATTAATAATCATATCCTTAAAAGGAGTAAATATACAAGATAAATTACGCTGCCACTTTTCTTGATTTTCTGGAGTTGGCTTGCTAGCTCTTTTTATCCGATTAGTTATCTTATCAAGCAAAGTGAGATAGGTAACTATCTTTAATATTTTCGATAGTTTAGATATTCAATTCTTCATAATGACTGAAACTATAATCTAGGTTATAGCGAGCGATAACCATCTTAACGCCATTTTCTTTACAAATTTTGAGCAACGGGTCTAACGATTGATTAGACTCAACTTCAATAATAGTAGGATTATGTTCTGCTATTAATTTTGAAAAATCATTCAACCCTATCATTCCAGCAACTTCACCTGCAATTAAACCATGAGTGATAATGCTAAATTGATTCAAATCTACGTGTACAATTTCACACTCTGCAACCATAGAATCTTTTGCTTTTTCTTTAGAAATGGAATCAGCTGCGATTCTTAGAAATTTAGACATAACTATATCCCTTTAAAATAAAACGTAACTTAAATATTAATTCAAAGATCATTATAATTATTAATTGATAAAATTCAAGCAACATTCTATTCTTAATATATAATTTCAAACAAAAAAAAGCCCCCAGCATACGCCAGGGTCAATCGATTATTAAACTGCTACCTCCTCAGAGAATGCCTCGTTTGATTTCTGACAGAACTTCGCAAGCACTTCTTTTTGAATGAAGTGACCTGGTTCCATCCATGGGCCATCAAATGCCCCACGGAAAGCACGCCCATCCTTATGTACAGCAATGAGCGAACGCTCTTGACTGCACGGTTTCTGGCAAATGTAGACCGTGTAGTCCACATTCTCATAAACAGAGGATGGTCTGTAGTGCACCACCTCACTCTTGTGTTGGTACGTATGATCCACGACCATACTATACTCATTGATCCAGAGCGACTCCATATAGGAGAAGGGATTAAAAAGCATCGCATCCTCTGCAGAGCCTCTCGAACCCACGTAGTCTATCAAACCTGGTGACTGAACCAGGCATAGAAATTCAATACTGCCGTATTCATGCGTCCGTTTCAGTTGAAAGACTTTCGTCTCCCCTTCTTCTAACAGAGGCTTTGGATCTAATCCGAAATCCTCCGCATACATTCCGTTGTCATCTGCATTATGGTCTGCATGGTAGGTCTCTGAAAACCTACTATTTCTGAACATCTGCAGCCAAGTTACAGCCTCACGGTAACCTAGCTTATTCCAGTCATCATAACAGGAATTGTTCCATCCGTCCAAAAACAATGCTGTAGCAATAATAGCAGCCCGGCGAGGACGCGTGTTCCTCATTAATGCTGCAGCAATCAAGCTCCATGATGGAGCCCCTTCTACACCAAATTGCGTAAACAAGTCCTCAGCCTGTTTACGAGTTTTCCATAACAGTTTATCAGCCCGGGCTGGGCTGGTAAACCTTTTGGAAAATTCAACAGGATTAATCCTGGTGCGGGGACTCCCCACACCATTCTCTGAAATTGATGCCATAAGCATCTTTCTCAGGGTCCCATAGGACGCAGCGGACTTAATCCAGTCTCTGAATTTGGACGCTCGCTGTAAAACGAGCTCTCCTTCCTCCAGAGAAACAACTTTTTCATTTCGGCAACCATTATAAAGGCCGTCCAACCACACTCCCCAGTTATAGGGGAACGTATGGCCAGTTTCAGCCTCCCATACGTCCACGCCTTTTTTAACCAAAAGCTCCACCCCTCTTGGGGAGAGCTCCATAAGGCCTTTTTCTTTAAGAGCCAGGTTTCGGCCCTTAAAGTCAGCCTTTGCCATCTCTTTTTGTAGAGCTTTGTCAAACTCCACGTCAGAAAGGTAGTTAGAGAAAGCAGTGTTTGTGTTTGAAGTTGACATAATTTTTTCCTCACCTCGAAGTTGCGTACACCATTTTTGGCACAAGACATACTCTGAAGCAATAATATAATTTAAAGGGATTTAGTTTGTTTGCCTTGCGTTTTTGCAAGGACTTAATAGATTTGAGAACTGTATGTTATTGTCTTAGCGACAGAGTTCTCTGTTTAGACATTCTTTTTTAATGTCTTTTGGTTTCTACTGCCTTAGCGGCAAAAGCAAACCACCCTCTTGAGTATTTACTCTCTTACAGGTTTTATGCAAAACTAAAAGCTTTGCATACGTTAAGTATAAAAGAAAATACCCAAAAGGGCGAGTTACTGTTAATTTATGTTCTTAATCTAAATATTTTTCTGACATTTAGCTTACATGGTTGTATTATAACAATACATATGCTATATTTTTTGCTATGAAATTAAATCT
>DMEM01000153.1 GCA_003450915.1 Alphaproteobacteria bacterium | reverse complement strand
TCTTGATAAGGTTATGGAATTTTTAAATAAAAATTAATATAAAAACTAATTAAGGAATAGTATGAAAAAAATAGTATCAATATTTGTATTTTGCTTATTATCGTTAAAAGCATTTGCCCATCCGCATATTTGGGTTTATACAGATTTAGCTTTAAAAACTGAAGGTAATAAAATTATAGGCGTTAATGTTAACTGGGTGTTTGATGAAATGTATTCATCTGCTTTTTTAATGGATGCAGATTTAAACAAAGACAAAAAGCTAGATCAATCTGAAGCCGAAGCAATGCAAAAGCAGGTTATGGAAAAGGCTGTTAAAACAATTACTCCATTTATTATGCTAAAACTTGGAGGGAAAGATGTTTATGGTTATAAACTTGATAATTTAAAAATAAAATATGATGAAGAAAATGAACAGGTATCTTATAACTTTGATTTAAAATTACATACTCCTAGATCGTTAGAGGGGAGTCATAAAATTGCTCTGGTAGATGATGCATTTTATGTTGCTTTTGAACAGAGTTATGAGTTTAAAATCCCCAAATCATGTTCATTTGATTTAATAGAAGATCAAGATATTACAATTTACGACGGTATGATAAATCCCGAAGTTTATCAGTTAAAGTGCAAATAGAATAGGGAAGTACTTATGAAAAAAATTTTATTAGTTTTAAGTTTATTTTTTACAGCTAATTATGCAAATGCATTGCCTGCAATGTCTGCTCCTGTTGAAAATATTCAAGAAGAAAAATCATTGGCATTTAAAATATTAAAGCCGATAAAAGTTCAAGTTTTAAAATGGAATATGTTTATTAATAGAGAAATTCCAAAATATATGAAGTCTTTAAAGCATAATCCTAGTTGGCTGGCTATTATCTCTGCTTTATTTGCTGCATTTGTTTATGGTATTTTGCATACGTTAGGCCCAGGGCATGGTAAAATGGTTGTTGGAACATACTTTTTAACCCAACAAGCTAGTTTTCTGCAAGGTGTTTGGTTAGGGGTGAAAACGGCATTCGCCCATGTTGGAGGAGCTGTTGTTTTGGTGTTCACCACAGACCTTGCTTTAAGAAGTGTAGTTATGGATCCTGATCAACATATGTATTTACTAAAAAATATTAGTTTTTCTTTAATTATTTTAGTTGGTTTTGTAATGTTTACACAAGCTGTTTTACATGCAACAGGCAAAGTGAAAAGCACAGGTTGTTCACACTGCAATCATTCAGCTCAGCATGGACATAAACATCATAAAAAAGATACGTTTATTGCCTTAGCAATCGGATGTATACCATGTACAGGATCATTGCTTATTTTGCTTTATGCAATGGCAAATGATATTCTATTTTTAGGACTTTCAATGGTGGTGTTTGTTGCCTTAGGAATGGCAGTGACTATGATTATTTTAGGCATTGTAACAATTTTAGGTAAGAAAAAGCTAATAGACAAGTTATTTACAGGCTCAAAGCATGCTCATAAAAGTAAAATTGCATTAGAAACTTCAGGGGCTGTATGTATCATGTTGGTAGGTTCTTTATTACTTTGGGTTAACGTTTAATAGAAGAATAAGGTAGTTAAATAAAAAAATAAAGCCCTCATTTGAGGGCTTTTGTTGTATTGGTTTGTACACTAAGCAGCAATATTAAGAACTTGCTTAGCGTCTTCGATATTTTGTTGAAGTTTTTCAATCTGTTTTTTTAGTTTACCCAAGTCTTTTTCAAGCTCCTTAATGTAAGGTTCTAATTTATGCTTGTTAGCTATTTCCAGCATGGTTTTAAGATCTTTTTCTTTTCCCTGTAGCTTAGGAACTAGCTTTTGATCTAAATCCAGAGCTGTTTTTAGGTGTGGTTCAATACCTTCTGTATTTTTACAACGCTCAACAAATGAGTTTAGTAAATTTAGACCGTCATCAAGGCTGGGAGTTGGATCATCAAGGTATTTTTGCAGCTTTAGACTGTCATCCTTATCCTGGATTTTGTTTTCAACATCTTTTAAACTAAGCTTTTTGATTTGTCCTTCTGAGTAGCGTCCCATCTTCCGAAAAATCATCCGTGCGTGAGTATATTGTTCTCCAAGTTCATCAATAGAGTCGGTACTTTCTATTTTTGAAACAACATCTAATAGCATAGTGCCGTAGGATTTTTCTAACTTCTTAGATATAAAGTCAAGAATAGCATCTCGAGAAAGGCGACCATGCTCTTCAGCAATATGGTTTAGCTGCTCTTCTGTTAGCAATGTTGCTAACTCATAGGGACATTTAAGTTCTCGTATGCGCGAAAGCCTAGGTAAAACTTCGATATTAGGAAGTCGCGAAATATGTAAGTCTAAGTAGCTAAAATATTCCTTCCATGATGGTGGTTGGGTTTGGTTAACTTTCTTGATGAAGTTTTTATTATGTCGATTGTTACTAAAATTTTCAAAAAAAGTAAACATTGTGTATCCCCTTAATATATAAGAAAATTGCATAGTGTCGTTAATATAAGCATAATCATTAAAAAAGTAAAGCCCTCAATAGAGGGCTTTTTATTCTTAGATACGCTATGCGGCTTTCTTCTTTAATAGTCTTTCAGCTTTTAAAATAAGAGATCTTCCGCGGTTAAGTTTTTCAGTAACTTCATTTAATTCTGGTTTGTATTGCTCAGCCACATCCTTAAAGGCAGGGTGATTACCATTAATGCAAGATATGAATTTTTTTAACTCATTATATCGAGATTCTATTGGCTCTAAGATAGCTCTATTAACTCGCATCTCTATTTCTACTAGTGAATCTAAAATTGGATATTTAGCTTCAAGTCGAGCATATTCTACACTTTCTTGAGCCAGTAAGGCGTAATTACAAAAATCATCAGGAATAATTTCCTTAACTTTTGAAAATAATTCGGCAGCTTTATCAAAGTAGATATCCGCAAGAGCTCTAGCTTTTAAACTAGATACTAGGTTATCCATTTCAACTAAACAGTGGGTTTCCATAAGAGTTAAGGTAAAGCAATATGCTTTTACTTCATTAATATCTCTAGTTTGCCCTAATAGTTCTATTACCTTTTTTATGAAGGCAGTTTGTTTTTCTGTAACAAGGCGAGTGTAGTTATAGGATAGATAATGACCATCGATATTCTTTCTTTTTACTAAAAAGTTAACAAGCTGAGCTCTAGTATAAAAAGCAGTGCATTTGCTATAATAGTTTTCTAGAGATGCAAGCTCTGAATTTGTAATAATCTCTTCCTTATCCTTAAGAAAATAAGAACTAGGATTATCTAGATTTTGCATTTTTTGATTTAATTCTTTTAACTTTTTTGCAGCAGGTTTAGATTTTCTAGATTTTTTATTATCTAAGCGTTTCATTTTTAGTGCTTTCCAAAATGCTGGAATATATTTAGGCAATTCTGAAATGTTCATATCAAGGCCTCCTTGAGAGAGAAAATGTATATATAAAGTTGTAATTAATTTAGTATAGTTATTTAATTTAATAAGTAAAGGAAAAAGCCTCCAATAGTAGGAGGCTCTTAAATTATTCGGAATTATATGTCAAGCCTTATAGCAAGTTCTTCCATATTATTGCAGTTAATACACTTTAACGATATCCTAAGGTGCTTTTGAATTAAATCTATTT
>DMEM01000183.1 GCA_003450915.1 Alphaproteobacteria bacterium | reverse complement strand
TAAACAAAGTTCCTTTTGTTCCATGGATATTTTGATATGTACTTGCATAATTAAATTTTGCTTTTTGCCCATACACAGCATAATCTAAAAACATTTTGGGCTTATTAGAACTAGCAAATGTTCCGTTAAAGTCTTTACAATCAACAAATTTATTTATATTTGTATCAGCCGGTTTAATAAAATAAGGTTTATCACTAATTAAAGGTCCTATAGATGGAATATCACCAAAACCTTCTACAAGTGAATAACCATAACAATTATTTTTACTTGCACCATTATAAATACAAAAAGCCTGGTATGTTTTCGTATTATCAACGCCTGAACATTTTACAGGAGTCGTTACAGCATTAACATTAGCTGAATATAACAACGAACCTAAAACTAATAACTTTTTCATAACATACCCCTTTTATTTTTTTTATCTAAGCTTCTGTATCTGGTAATACACCACCCGTACGGATCATTTTAAATTCAACACACTTACCAGTTTCATTATCAACCTTAGCATATAGACCACATAATGTTGCTTCACCTGAAGCAATAGTTTTCTTTTGTCTAATACCTGTTTCAAATTGCTTAATAGGTCCTGAAAACTCACAACCTAATGAAGAGTTATAAACCCCTGTCATTCCTGTATCTGTTTGATATAGTGTTCCTCTAGGTTTAATGTAAGCATCCGCTGTTGGAATATGAGTATGAGAACCTCCAACTAAACTTGCTTTACCATCCCATAACTCACCTAGGCAAACAGCTTCAGATGATGCTTCTGTGTGATTATCTAAAATCATAATATCATAGTCTTCACCCATTCTATATTCTCGTTGTAAAAACTTAGATGCTTGGAATGGACAATCGACTATAGTTGACATAAATACTCTACCTAATAAATTACCTACAGCAATTCTTACACCTTTATCTGTTGTATAGATATTAAAACCTTTACCTGGTGTTCCTTTTGGATAGTTATATGGTCTAATTACTTTATGACTATTCTCTACTATTTCAACAGCCTCTGGCTTATCCCATGCATGATCCCCTAGTGTGATTACATCTACACCATAATCAAATAATTCTTTTACAATTTTGTGAGTAATTCCAAAACCGCCTGCTGCATTTTCAGCATTTACTATAATAAAGTCTAATTTATATTTTTCTTTTAGTTTTGGTAAGTGTTCTGCTATTGCTTTTCTACCAGGCTTACCTGAAATATCACCTGCAAATAAGATGTTTGTATATTCTGTCATAATGTACTTTCTAATTCTCTAGTATTTTTCTAATAAGTTTTCTAATTTCTCAGCTAATGAGTTATGTAACTGTTCCATCATTTTATCATCTGATTCTTTATGCTCTTTTAGTCTCTCATATTCATGCGCAATGCTAATAGCTGTTAGCATTAAAGCCTCTTCATTAGACATTGAAGGGTTGGCTTGTATAAATTGATCTGCTAATGAGTTTAATGAAGCACTTGCTTTTAACAAGTCCTTTTTATCTTGCTCAGATTCAGCAGCTAAGCTATATGTTTTTCTACCTACTCTTACATCTATGTTTTTTGACATATTGTTTAGTCCTTACACTTGTGCTTTTAGTTCATTAATTAATGCATTAACCTGCTCTTTAGCAGAATCTTGCTTTTCTTTAAGTTCTTTATTCTCTGTTTTAAGAGCTTTTAAGATTTCAGTATCAATGCGTGTTGCAGATTCAGACAAAGCAGATTCAGCATTAATTACTTTTGACTTATTAAGCTTATCTTCTAAAGCTTCTACCGCTGCTTTTAATCTTAAAACACCTGATTGTTTAATAGTTTGATTCATTTTTTAAAAACTTCTTTTAATTTATATCGTTTTACTCTAATATACTATCTAGTATGAAAAATATCAAATAAAAAATACAAGGAATATATTCATAGTTATGTATAAGCAGCTACAAAAAATTAGTAATTACACAAAATATTTATCAGCAACTTCAATCAGCAAGGCAAAATCAGGTCACACAGGTGCAGCAATCGGCATGGCAGACTTTCTAACAGTTCTATATGCTAAACACTTAAACTTTGATATTAACAACCCAAAGGCAATTAATAGAGATAGATTTGTTATGTCTAATGGACATGCTAGTGCTTTATTATACTCTCTACTATACATCTCTGGCTATAAAGATATATCTATCGATGATATTAAACAATTCAGACAATTAAATTCAAAAACTGCAGGCCACCCTGAAATGGATCTTTTAGACGGAGTTGACATATCTACAGGCCCATTAGGTCAAGGTTTAGCAACTGCTGTTGGTTTAGCTATTGCAGAAGCAAGAATATCTGCAAAGCATAAAGAACTATCTAACTACACATATGTATCATTAGGTGATGGTTGTTTAGCAGAAGGTATCTCTCATGAAGCATTAGAACTAGCTGGACACTTAAAACTAAATAAGCTTATTGTTCTATTTGATGATAACAAGATAACAATCGACGGTAAAACATCTCTATTTACATCTACAGATATTAAGAAGAGAATGCAAGCTTACGGCTTTGATGTTATATCATGCGATGGTCATAACCATAAAGCAATTGATAAAGCATTAACAAAAGCTAAGAAGAGTAAAAGCAAACCTACATTTATTATGCTTAATACAGTTATAGGTAAAGATACTATCAAAGAAGACTCAAGTGGTATTCACGGTTATGCATTAAAAGAAACTGAACTAGTAGAATTAAAAAAAGCATTAGATATTAAAGAAGATGATTTTGTAGTTCCTAATGAAGTATTAAAAAGCTTTCAAGAAATTCATAATACAAAAACATTTAAGGCTATTAACGATGATAAGTTCTTTACTGATTATTCAAAAGACTTACAAAAAGCTTTAACAGAACTAAAAAGAATGGCAGTTGAAGAAGAGGTAAGCCAAGCTACTCGTGCTTCTATGGGTGAATGTATTGAACTAGCAGCTAGAGTTGATAATAACTTTATGTCTGGTTCAGCTGATTTAACTCCATCAAATTGTACAAGACCTGAATTTATGCAAGATATTACACCTGAAGATAAATCTGGTAGTTATATCCATTACGGTATTAGAGAACATGCAATGGGAGCTGTTGCAAATGGCTTATCTGCATATGCTGATAAAAAGATAACTCCAGCTGTTGGAACATTCTTATCATTTTCTGATTTTGTTAAACCATCATTAAGAATGTCTGCATTAATGGGCTTGCCTGTTCAATATATATTTACACATGATAGTATTGGTGTTGGAGAAGATGGTCCTACTCATCAACCTATTGAACAATTCGTTAGCTTAAGAGCTATTCCAAATTCTTATACATTCCGCCCTTGTGATATGGTAGAAACTGTTGAAGCATGGCAAACTGGTTTATCTATAACTAATGCTCCAAGCTTTTATATGCTATCAAGACAAAACTTAGATTTAGTAAGGTCTGAGTTTTCTGAAATTAATAAAGTTGCTTCGGGTGGTTATATTATTTATGAAAATAAAGATAAGAAAACTCAAGAATTAGATGCAATTATTATTGCTACAGGATCTGAGGTTCATATCGCAATTGAAACAGCTAAAAAATTAAATTCAGAAGATAAAAATGTTTCTGTAGTTTCTATGCCTTGTTATGAATTATTCATGAGACAACCTGAAGAATATAGAAATTCTATTTTACCTAAAAACATTACTAAACGTTTAGTAATAGAAGCTGCTTCAAGCATGGGCCTAGCTAACTTAGCTGGCCTTGAAGGTAGGCTTCTATGCATAGATGAATTCGGTAAATCAGCTAAGGCAGATGATGTTTATAATTATTTTAATTTAAATGCCGAATTTGCTTATAAAGAGCTAAATTCTATGATATAGTATTTGGGTAAATATCTTAAAGATAACTCAAACAAAAATAAAGGAATAATAAATATGACAATTAACGTTGCTATTAACGGTTTCGGTAGAATCGGTAGATGTGTTGTAAGAGCATTATACGATGATTTTGTACAACAAGCTAAACTATGTCACGAAAATAGAGATGCTATTAAAATTGTAGCTATTAACGACTTAGCGGATACAAAAACATTATCTCACATGCTAACTTTTGACTCTGTACACGGTATTTTTGCTGACGAGCCAGTTCACGCATCAGAAGATAGCATTTTTGTAGGAGAAGATGAAATTAAAGTTTTCGCTGAAAGAGATCCTGAAAACCTACCATGGGGCGATTTAGATGTTGATATCGTTTTTGAATGTACAGGTCTTTTCAAGTCAAAAGAAACAGCAGGCAAGCACATTAAAGCAGGTGCTAAAAAAGTTATCGTATCAGCACCAGGTGAAGATATGGATAAAACAATTGTATACGGTGTAAACCATGAAGAGCTATCAGCAGAAGATACAATTATTTCAAACGCATCATGCACAACAAACTGTTTAGCACCTATCGCTAAAGTTTTAGATGAAGAAATTGGTATTGAATCTGGTCTTATGACTACAATTCACGCTTACACTAACGACCAAAACCTACAAGATGCTCCTCATAAAGACCTTAGAAGAGCTAGAGCTGGTGCACTAAGCATGATTCCTTCATCAACAGGTGCTGCAAAGGCTGTTGGTTTAGTTCTACCTAAACTAGCTGGTAAGTTAGATGGTCAAGCAGTTAGAGTTCCAACTCCAAACGTTTCATTAGTTGATTTAACTTTTGTTGCTAAGCGTGAAACTTCAGCTGAAGAAATTAACGAACTACTAAGCAATGCAATTGATAATGCTGAAGTAGCTGGTGTATTAGGCGGAGCTAATCTTCCTCTTGTATCAACAGACTTCAACCACTCAAGCTACTCATCAATTTTTGATTTAACACAAACAAATGTTAATGCAAACAAAAAACTATGTAAAGTTATGGCATGGTATGACAATGAGTATGGCTTCTCTAACAGAATGTTAGACCTAGCAGTATACTTCGCAAGTTTAGAAAAATAATTTTTAAATATAAAGAGCTTTTGGTCAAAACTGAAGGCTCTTTCATCAAATAATAATAAAATTAAGGTAAAAAAGATGAATTATAAAACACTAAGCAATTTTGAAAACCTTCAAGGTCAACTTGTATTAGTTAGAGTTGATTTTAACGTGCCAATGAACAATGGTAAAATTTTAGACAATGCTAGAATTCAAGCGCACCTTCCAACAATTAAAAACCTAACCGATAAAGGTGCAAGAGTTGTTATTATAAGCCATTTGGGTAGACCAACAAACAATGAGCCAGAACTTTCACTTCTACCGATTGCAAATGAGCTAGAAAAACTATTAGATCAATCAGTATCATTTTGTTCAGGTATAGACAAACAATTTATTGACCAAGCTAAAGCAGCTTTAAAACCAGGTAAAGTTCTTATTTTAGAAAACATTAGATTCTTCGATGGTGAAACAGATAATGACACGTTCTTAGCTTCAATGCTATCAAATGATGTTTCTTTATATGTTAACGATGCATTTGCAAGTTCTCATCGTTCTCATACAAGTGTTGATGCTATTTGTAAATTTGTTAAACAAAAAGCTGTCGGCATGTTAATGGAAGAAGAGCTTAGAAACCTTAATATCATTGATAAATTTAAACAAGAGCAGAAAAAAATAGCAATTATTTCATCTGGTGCAAAAATCTCTACAAAACTTGGCTTATTACGTAACCTTCTTGATTATGCTGATGATGTTTTTATCGCAGGGGCTATGGCTAATACTTTTATTGCATCTCAAGGATATGAGGTTGGCACATCAAAACATGAAGAAGACATGTTAAAAGAAGCTAAAGCAATTATAGAACAAGCTGCGGACAACAACTGTCAAATTCACCTACCTACTGACGTAGTATGTTCTTATGAACCAAAATCAGACTTAGAGCCTACTGCTGTTTCTATTGATAATATTCCTGCATCAATGATGGCATTAGACACAGGATCTGAAACTGTAGCTAACTGGATTGAAAAACTTAAAGAACACGATTTAATCCTTATTAACGGACCTCTAGGAGTATTTGAAGTTAGTCCTTTTGATAATGGTACAAATGAACTATTCAAACAACTTAATGAGTTAGGTGGTTATAAAGTTGCAGGTGGCGGTGATACATTATATGCAATCCACAAATCAGGTACTGAAGCAAGCTTTGACTTTATTTCTACAGGTGGTGGTGCACTACTTGAAGCTCTTGAAGGCAAGATGCTTCCAGGAATTAAAGCAATTACTGAATAATATTATTTTACTTAATGTAAGCTTACATTTGTAGGCTTACTTTTTTGTGCTAAAAATAAAACCGCTGTCATTCCATATGTAGATGCAGGATCAAGAAGGTAGCCTAGTGCAACATATATTCCTTGAAAATTCTATCAATAATATCTATAATTATATTAAATAACCACACGTACCGCTTATTAAGGAATATCACATGGATGACTTTTATAGCTACATAAATGAAACATCTAAACCGAATGCTCAAAAGTTAATCGAGCGTTTTAATGCTGAAAAACGATCAATCGGCAATATTTTCTGCATGAAGCCTTTCGATGAAAATGCTTATATAGATGATGTTGGCTATGTTGGCATCAGCTATGAGGGGGTCAAATTTGACGCAGAATTCTTTGCAGGACATGATTCTCTAGTAGTTTTAGAAAGAACACTTGATACAGTAAAGAAAATTCACATTGATGGCGAATTAGTTTTTAACACTCCCCTAAACGAAGGCGAGATTGGACTTATTTGCTATTTGGAGGATCTAAAGCTGGCCGTAGCAGAAGCTGACAATCCGCATATAAAAATGCAAATCAAACAATATGAGTCCGTTTTAATCCCTTCTTAACCAATCGACCTCCTCCTTAAAGTTTAAGGAGGTTTTTTATTATCCATTCCACTCACATGTCATCCTGAGGAGAGTTTACTCGACCTGAGAGTCTAGGGTAAATTGGTAAAGACTTTTAAGCTATACCTTGGATTATCACGCAAACAAGTTTGCTCATAATAACATCTTACAATAACCATAAAATAAATATTTATATTTATTTTAGTATACATTATAGTATTTATAGACTTGTTACTTTATATAAATTTGCGATAACAACCATTTTGGTGTATAATCAGCTGTCGAAATATAACAATTAAAGGATTTCAGATTTAATGAAACTTTCAAATATTTTAAATGATATTACTACTATTAACTTTCAAGATTGTGATATCGCAAACATAACTCTTGATAGTCGCCAAGCAACTAATGGCTTTTTATTCTGCGCTATTAACGGGCATAATATTGATGCTAGAAAATTCATAGATTCAACTCTAGAAAATAATGTAACTGCTATTTTAGCTGATTCTGATACTACAGAAGACTACGTAGAGATTATACAAGACACTCAAATAATCTATATTCATGATTTAAATTCAAAACTTTCAAAAATAGCTGATAATTTCTACCAGCACCCTTCTACTAAAACAAACATTGTAGGTATTACAGGAACGAACGGTAAAACTACTATTGCTCAACTTGTTGGACAATGGATTGATCTGCTAGGCTTTAAATCAGCAACTATGGGAACTATTGGTAATGGTTTTTATGGTAACTTGGTAGAAGCTGCTAATACAACAGGTAGTGCTTTTGATATACAAGAAAATATTGCAAACTATGCAGAAGGAAACGCCAAGTGCGTAACAATGGAAGTTTCTTCACACGGTTTAGTTCAAGGTAGAATTGATGCAGTTAAGTTTGACATTGCAGCTTTTACAAATTTAAGCCAAGACCATTTAGATTATCATAATACTATGAAAGAATACTTTCAAGCAAAAGCAAGTCTATTTACTGATTTTGATACAAAACATAAAGTTATAAATATTGATGATGAATATGGTAAAAAGCTAGTTGATTTAATCGAAGACAACGACACTATTATTG
>DMEM01000184.1 GCA_003450915.1 Alphaproteobacteria bacterium | reverse complement strand
TATGATAAAGCAAGTCCAGTTTCAGATAAGATTAATAATAATAGTTCTTTAAATAAAAAATCGTTAAGGGAAATTAATGAAATAATAGATCGGCTAAACTACGCATCTTCTGAGTTAGAAAAATTCCATGATCATGATTTGATTGAGTTTTTAATATATAATCATGGAACAATAGATTTAAGTAAGAATATATTTTCATCAATGAATAAAAATTTTCCCAAAGCTAAGGAATTGATGTTGTTTACTAATAACTCTTACCCTAGAGGTTTTTTATCATCGTACTCAAATAGTAATGTTATTAAGATTAGATATTGGCTGTACAATACATTAAAAATATAGAAAAAATTTGCTCAAAAATTTAAAATAATGTATTATATTTTTAAGATTAATAAAATGTTAATCTTGTGATCAAACTGACTCAGTTTGGCCTGTCTGGCAAGACAAAAAATGACGATAAAACAAATACCATACGAACGAACCTAAATGGGTTTGGCTTGCGTGCAAGTTATGTATGAGATTTAAGTAAGAACATACTTAGATAAGGAGCTGTAAAATGGCAGATGAAAATAACAATAATGCGGTAGAGCCGCAAGTAGAAGAAGTGAAGCAAGAACCTAAGTTCATTCACTTAAATGTAAGAAGTAAATATTCAGTACTAGAAGGTTTGTGCGATGCAGACTCGGTGTTGTCAGTTTGTAAAGAGTATAATATGCCAGCTGTTGCAATTACAAACAAAGATAATATTTTTGATGGTGTACAATTTACATGGGCTGCAGGTGGTGCTGGTATTCAACCAATTATTGGCCAGGCTTTGGCAATTTCTAACCCCGAATTAGATAAGAATTTACGTCCCCAATCTCCTTTTTATGTTATTGCGTTAGTTCAAAACGAAATTGGCTATAAAAACTTCATGCAATTAACATCTCAAGCTTTCATAAATTCTAAAACTATGGATGGCCCTCAAATATCATTAGATTATTTGCTTGAACACAATGAGGGAATTATTATTTTAACAGGTTCTGTGTTTACTGGGCCGCTAGCTTACTTTTTAAAAGAAAAAAATAGATACGATGATGCTAAATTTTATTTAGCAAAGCTAAAAGGAGCTTTTGGCGACAGAGTTTATGTAGAATTACAACGACATGGACTTTATGAAGAAAAATTAATTGAAGCAGATTTAATTAACCTAGCTTATGAATTAGATGTTGGCTTAGTTGCAACAAATGAAGCTCGTTTTATGAAAAAAGAACAGTCAAACGGCTTAGAGGTTATGATGGCTATTCATGACTCTAAAGTTATTGCAGATGAAACTCGTCGTTCATACTCTCCAGAATATTATTTTAAGACACCTGATGAAATGTGTGAGCTTTTTACAGACATTCCAGAAGCTACAGAAAATACAATTCAAATTGCTAAGCGTTGTGGATTCCATATCCCTACGGGACATTTTCATATGCCTGCGTGGCAAGATCCATCAGGAGATGACGAAACTACAGTTTTAGAGAGAATGTCGCGTGAAGGTTTTGAACAAAAGTTGAAAGACTTTGTTTTCCCTGATTGTAAAAACGAAGAAGAAATAGCAGAAACTCGTAAAAAATATGAAGATCGTTTAGCCTTTGAGCTTAAAATTATTAACCAAATGGGTTTTCCTGGTTACTTCCTTGTTGTTTCTGATTTCTGCAAGTGGAGTTTAGAAAACGGTGTTCCTGTTGGCCCTGGTCGTGGTTCTGGTGCGGGGTCAATTGTTGCTTGGGTATTAGATATTACAGGTATTGACCCAATTAGATATGGTCTTTTCTTTGAGCGTTTCTTAAACCCAGAGCGTGTTTCTTTACCCGATTTTGATATTGACTTTTGCCAAGAAAATCGACATAAAACTATTGAATATGTTCAAAAATTCTATGGATATGATAGGGTTTGTGCCATTATTACATTTGGTAAATTAAAGGCAAAAGGTTGTATTCGAGATGTTGGGCGTGTGCTTGGTTTAGGTTTTGGTCAGGTTTCTAAAATTGCAGGCCTTGTACCAGATGATGCTAAAACTATTGAAAAGGCAATTAATGCAGAAGATAGACTTCGAGATTTGTATGACGCTGATGAAGATGTTCGTCAGATGCTGGATATTGCTATGCAGATTGAAGGTTCTATTCGTCAAACTGGTGTGCATGCTGCCGGTGTTATTATTTCACCTCAGCCAATAGTTGATGTTAACCCATTATTCCAAGACCCAGGTTCGGATGTTCCAGCAACGCAGTTTGAAGGTAAGTATGTTGAACCAGCTGGTATGGTTAAATTTGACTTTTTAGGTTTAAAAACACTAACAACAATTAAGTATGCTTTAGATCTTATCCATGAGCAAGGTATAGAGTTAGATATTCGTAAAATTTCATTAGATGATGATAAAACTTATGACTTATTATGTGAAGGTGATTCTGTAGGGGTATTCCAGGTTGAATCACCTGGTATGCAAGACTTGCTTAAACGACTACAACCACATGATATTGAGCAACTTTCTGCTCAGTTGGCTTTATATCGACCAGGACCTTTAGAATCTGGAATGTTAGATGACTTTGTTGAGTGTCGACATGGTAGACAAGATCCTCATTACCCTCACCCTTGTTTAGAACCAATTTTAAAAGAAACTTTTGGTGTTATTTTATACCAAGAGCAGGTTATGCAAATTGCCCAAAAATATGCAGGTTATACACTTGGTGGTGCAGATATGCTTCGTCGTGCTATGGGTAAAAAGAAACCAGAAGAAATGGCTAAGCAAACATCTACATTTGTAGAAGGCGCTAAAAAAACTCAAAATGTAGAAGAAAAAGATTCAAAAGAGTTATTTTCTCTTATTGAAAAGTTCGCTGGTTATGGCTTCAACAAAGCTCACTCATTAGCTTATGCATTTATTTCATACCAAACAGCATATTTAAAAGCTAATTATCGTGAAGAGTTTATGGCGGCTTCAATGTCGTTAGATCGTGGTAACCCAGACAAAGTTATTACATTAAAAGAAGATTTAGATTTTGGTAAAGTTCCATTGCTTGCACCGTGTATTAATCATTCAACTGCAAGATTTGAAGTTGAACAATACGAAGGAGTAAAACATGTTAGATTTGCATTAAACGCAGTAAAAGGTTCAGGTGATGAACCTGCTAAATTAATTACTGAAGAACGTAAAAAAAATGGCAAGTTTAAAGACATTTTTGATGTTATGGAAAGACTAACTCCAGCATCAATGAACAAACGTTTATTTGAAACATTTACTTATGCCGGAGCATTTGATTGCTTTGGCCATGAAAGAGGTTTCTTAATTGCTAACATGAATGTATTACTTCAATATATGAATGAATCTTCAAAAGAAGCAGCTTCTGATCAAATGAGCTTATTTGGTAGTGAAGCATTAGAGCGTCCAAAACTAAAAAATGCAGATGGCTTAGATCAGATTGAACAGCTTGAGTTAGAAGAAAAATCATTAGGTTTCTTCTTGTCTGATCACCCGTTAAGTGCTTATGCAGAAGAATTAGAAAAGCTAAAATCTGAGCTTATTGATATTAAAGATTTAGAAGAAAAAGCTAAAAAATCAACCAGAGGGTCTATTAAAATTGCAGGAGCTATTGCCGACTTTAACGAAAAGAAAACTCAAAGCGGTGGGCGTATGGGTATTGTTAAAATCTCAGACTTTACAGGTGTGCAAGAAGTTGCGATTTTCCCAAATCAATATGAGTCAGCCAAGTCAGTTCTTGAAGAAGGAATGCCAATTGCAATTACTGCTAGGTTGAAGTACAACGAAGGTAGGCTTTCTGTAATGGCAGAAAATATTGAAGCTTTAGATTCTCAAACTATGAATGCCACAGCCATTAGAATTAGGCTTAATAACCATTTAGCTATTGCTGAGGTTGCAAACTTACTTGAAGGTCAACAAAATGGTGGTACAGCCTGTTTTATTAACTATAACTTAGAAGATGTAGGAGATGTTGTAATTAAACTTGCTAAATATATTAAACTTAATAGAAAATTCTTCTATAATCTAAAACAAATTGAAGGTATTGAGTTAACAGAATAAATAAAGGTCCTCAAATGAAAAAAACTCAACTATTTGTATTGTTTTTATTATTAATTAGCTTTAATAGCAATGCTATATTGCCCTTTAAAGATTACTCTAATGGTATT
>DMEM01000114.1 GCA_003450915.1 Alphaproteobacteria bacterium | reverse complement strand
AAAAACCACCCGAAGGTGGTTAATTCTCTCATCGAAATTATGGGCTATTAGAATACCCCATGCAGTTTTTTAGACTCTGGCTTAAAAGACTTATATATCTTTCGAGAAACATATGCCATATAAGCACTTAAATAGGCAAGCACGACCATCAAAATCAACTGAACATAATCAGCAGTACTAACTCTTAAAGAGCTTGCTGAAACAACTGTAAAGTTACTTTTAAACGAGCCAAATGAATTTGCCAAGCTCTCAGCTTGCTGTTTAGCATACTCTGATTTAAAAATGGTATGCTCACCAGATTTTAGAGAACGTTTCAATGCTTTAATTCGAACATCAAAGTCTTCTTTTAATAATGCTCTGGTACTATCAACTTTCTCCATATCTAAAGATTTATAGAGATCTTTAGAATACACAGCTTTATTATCAGCCTTCTTCAAAAAGTCTGTTAATACCTGCATTGCCAGATTCACCTCGTGAGTTGACAGGTTCGAAGCGCCATAACTACCAGCAAGGGCCACAATATCATCACTTACCAATTGATAATCAGTAACTATTTTATTAACCCTATCAACCTTTATATCATTAATATAAGGTATTTCCTGGAAGGCTGCTATTTTTACAAAAAACAACACCGGTAAAATGAGTGCAAACTTTATAATATTACCAGCATTCTTCATTTCATCACAAAATGACAGTCCCCACCCCCAAATTACAAAGGCTATATAAGATAAAAAAGCCCCCCCAATAATAAAGACAAAAACAGAATCAGCCCCATAATTATAAAAAGAGACCTGCAATCCTAACCAAACAAATGCTACTACTGCCACGCGCAAACACTGATTTGAAAAAATAATTGCCAAAACATTTTCTTGTTTTTCATTTAATTTAAACATAACGCACCCCATTTAGGAATAAGTAATTTTAGCTTAATATAATAGACATTTAGTTAAATTTCAATAGTAAGGCAAAAAAAGGCACTACCTTTTGGCAGTGCTTTCATCAACATTCGTAAACTCTAGGCATTAGCCTCAATTTTTTCACGTTTCAACTCAAAATAGTAAGGTTCAACAAATAAGTATATAATACAAAATGAAAAATAACTTAAAAAGAAGAAAAAACTATAATCTATATAGCCATCAAACTTAACTTTTATAAAACTTGCAGATATTGGCCTGATATCGTCTTTAAACCCTTCAAATACTTTTATTGTATCTCTAGCAGAACTTCTAAGAAGATTTGATTTAAATAAACTGCGTTCACCTTCTGTCAGTGAAATAAGAAGACTATCGATTCTAACCTGTATTGCTTTCTTTAATGACATTAAGTCTTGATCTAAAACTTTTGCATCTATTGACTCATAAACTTTTTTAGATTTAACTCTACGATACTCAACCTTATCAAGAAAGCCTTCTAAATCAGAAATTATTCTTTTTGATTCTTCAGGATGCATATAACCAACCGAATAGCCTTTTGACAATATCAACATATCGTCCTTAACATTATCATAATCTTCAACGATAATTCTGACACTATCAACTTTATCTTGACCTATATAAGAAGGATGAAAAATAATTCCATCTATACAGCAATAAGCGGCCAAGCTTGCCATTATTAAAGTTATATAATCAACGCCTTTTATTGCATTATTTAAATAACGAATTAAAAAACGAGACAATCCTGCAAATAAAATTGCTAAAAAGACCATTCCTGCAAGCAATACAACTACATCATTATAACCAAAGCCAGAAGCTATTTGCAAAACCCTAACAATAAGTAAGGCAGCAACAACCCATAAGAAGGATTTTTTTGAAAATATTTCTGTAAGAAAAACTTCCGCAGAACTTTTCAGTTTACCTTTCGTTACTCGATCAAACATAACAAACTCCATTTTATAAAGAAGCAAGTACTTTTGTATAAGTCATTATGGTTAAGAGCAAAACACTCTTTAATTGAATAAAAAAATGCACTGCCAGAAGGCAGTGCAAAAAAATAATCGATTAATAAGTTATGATCCAAACTTAGCATAACGCTCTTTGCAAATTTCAAAGACTGCTACAATGTGACCTTTAAAGCTGTGGTAAATAAAACAGCTAAAGAAATAAAAAGCACAAGCCAAAAGCAAAGCATTGATCAGACGAATAACAATCAACACTTCTTTTTCTATGCCTTTTGGATACATCACACCAAAGAAGGAGTCCGCCTTACGCTTGTATTTCTCAATAATTTCAGAAGATAATTCCTCATCTATAATTTTTGAGTTGATAGAAATATTTTTCATACCGGAAGTTTCTCGCACAAAGACATCATACACAGTTCTGTAGTCAGCCTTTAATAGACTAATGTTTGAATTCAAAGCATCAATATCTTCCCGCATTGAATAAAAACCATCTTTAGAGAAAATATCTTCTTATTTTGCTTTTTCTCCAAACATTGCCTGATCAAGCAAAATTTCATAGCGCTGATCATAACTTAAAGTCCCTGGCAATTCCTTACCGATGAAACTCTCCATCTTTTGAATTTCAGAGATATAATTTTCTGAAATATGATCTATATTATCCATATCAGAATTTGAAAAATATACTGTAGAAGGGTAAAAAGAACATAAGGAAGCAACAACCATGGCCAACCCAAAAATTTCTGGATTGATTATTATATATACATCACTATTCTTAAGATATTCTGAATAAGCAATAAAAATAACAACTACTATAACAATAGCTACCACAGAACCGACAAAGGTTAAGAACCCGTAATTACCAAGAATCTTACAAAGCCCTATAATTAAAACAAAAAAGGTAATTCTACTCAAAGCCTTTCTTGAAAAAAGTTTTTCCATATTTTTTTTAATAACCATAACAACACCCCTGTTCACGTAGAAGTAAGTAATTTTAATAATATAAGCATTTAGTAATACTTTTTCAAGTAATTAAAAAGGCACTGCTATTAAGCAGAGTCTT
>DMEM01000205.1 GCA_003450915.1 Alphaproteobacteria bacterium | reverse complement strand
TACCCAAAAAGAAATTAAAGAAGTAAAAGATAAGTTTGAAATAACATCTAACTTAGAAAATGATTTAAATAAATATGGCTTTGACTCTAAATATACTATTAACAAACTAAGAAAAAACTTTAAATATGACTCTATACAGCTTTCAATTGATAGTATTAAAGATTTAGGTGACTTCTTAGAACTAGAACATTTAGCGCCAACAAACCACGAAGATGCATGGGCTGATTTTAATAAAGTTTTAGAACAAGTTAAAGAACATTTAGGCTATGAGATAGAAAAAGATTATTTAGACTTATTAAAAGAAACTATGATATAAATTTAAATATTCAAAAAAAGATTACTATTAACATATCTTAAACGTCTCATTGCAATTTGTAGTATATAAAAAATATAAGGAAATAAAAATGAAAACAAAATTTTATCCTAAAAAGCTAAAAAAGGTGATCATATAAGAATTATTGCTCCATCAAGAAGCTTAGGAATTATTGGCGAAAATGATATTAAATATGCCAAAAACAAATTAGAAGGCTTAGGATTTACTGTATCATTCGGAAAGCATGTTAATGAAATGGATGACTTTGCTTCATCTTCTATTGAATCTAGAGTAGAAGACATTCACGAAGCTTTTTCAGATAAATCTGTCGCAACCACTTAAAACCTAGGCATCGCCTAGGTTTTTTCTTATTATAATATTTCAACACATATCAAATATAACCACCCGTGGGACACTCATGGAACACTTATAATAAAAAATCACAATAAACTACAACAAAAAACACCCTTAGATTTTTCATCTAGGGGGTGCTTTTTATTTACCTTCTCTTTTTTGGAGCTAGTTCAATTTCTATAGATTGCTATTTATCTAGACAATAGCCTATCACTGAACCAGTAGCTTAATATTGCAAGGATTAGGACTGGTGTATATCTCCATATTATCATGTGCGTTGGTTCATAGACAATATCTAAAAAGCGAGAGAATACCATAGCTAAGGTTAATGAACCAAGAATAGTTAATACTCCTATTACTCTTTTATGAGTTGGAAATGCCTTGCGTAGCATTAAGATTAACCAAATAGCAGGTATTGCACCTATACTTAATATTTCAATAAAGTTTTGATAGTCAATCATTGCATTTTTTAATTGATGAATAATATGCCCCATTGAGTAGCAATGATAAAGGCAGTAGCTAAATAAACCAATCCAAAAAACAGAACAAAAAACTGCTAATTTTTTAGCCTTTAATTGATATTGCTCATCTGGACTTGAATATAAAAATGCCGACAATATTGCACAATATGCAACCAACGTTAAAATAGCATTTTCAATATAAAAATATAAAGGATAGGCAAACATATTTTGCTGTGTAAAATATTTAAAGGCGTAAGTTATAATTAGCATTAAGGCTAAACTTAAGCCAAACCATTTGATACTACGCTTGTATGGCGACCTAATTGTTTTAACTTTTTCTAAAGAATTTACCAATGTGTTGATATCTGTCATATTTATACCTCCAAGAACTCTTTTAATAGTTTATAAGCTCGATGAGCTGCGGTTTTTACTGCTGACTCTGTCATTTCTAACTCTAAAGCAGTTTGTTTAGCGGTTTTACCTTCAATTTTCATTTTTACAATAATTTCTTGTTGTTTTATCGATACTTGTTTCATTGCTTTTTCTAGGTCATAGTTATTAGTATCATTATTAGAGCTTTCCATTTTTAAATCTGCAATATCTTCAGCTTGAGATAATTTATGCTGATTGCTCTTTAAATAGTCTAGAGTTTTATTTTTAGCAATAACACTAATCCATGACTTTGCACTTCTAGTTGAGTCATAAGTATGCAAAGCATTGTGAATTGCTAGTAAAGTTTCTTGTAAAATATCATCAATAATTGACTGGTTTTCGCTTCTTTTATAAATCACTGCTTTAACAAAAGGTTGTACTTCAGTTAAAAATTTCTTATAACTGTTTTTATTGCCTTGCTGTGATTGCTTTAAAAGCTCGTTCCAATTATTCATAGTATTTATTATAGCATAAAACGTAAATCACTGGAACAACAAATAAAACGGTCAGCATAACTGTTAGCATTCCACCTAACATCGGCAAAGCAATAGTCTGCATAACATCTGAACCAATTCCTTTTTGTAAGAAAATCGGAACAAGACCAATAATTACAGTTAAGGCAGTCATAAGTTTAGGACGAAGCCTTAATAAAGCGCCATTTTTAACTTCTTGTAAAAACTCTTTTTTAGTAACAGGCTGATGCTCTTTAATCTGATTATCAATATACATTAGCATAATAATAGCTGTTTCAATGGCTAAACCAAGCAATGCAATAATACCAACTGTAGTTGCTACAGAAATGTTAAAACCAGCAATAGCTAATGACACAAAAGCTCCCAGTACTGCAAATGGTAAGCTAGTTAAGATAATCATAACCTTTTGGGCATCTTTAAAATGCAGATACAACAACCAAATAACTAACAGTATCGTAAATGGAATTGCAATACTTAAGCGTTTATTTGTTTCTTGCATTTGTTCATATGAACCTGCAAAGCTAATAGTATAACCTTTGGGTAATTTGATGTTATCATAGATATGAGATTCAATAGTTTTCATTAAACCATTAATATCGCTAACGTCAGGGTCAATAAATACCCAACCGTTAAGACGTGCATTTTCAGACTTAATCATCGCCGAGCCTTTCTCAACTTTAACTTCCGCAAGCTCTTTTAATCTAATGTAGCCATTATTATTAGTATCTACTAGTAGATTTTCTAAATCCTCAATATTTTCTCGATGTTCGCGAGTATATCGCATAGTAATATTATAACGCTCACGACCATCAACTACCTTAGCCAATGGCATAGCGGAAAGCGCCATTTTTACAATATCATTAAACTTTTCAACAGATAATCCATAACGAGCTAATTCACGTTTTTTAGGAATAATATTAATATAATTAGCTCCCTGAGTTCTATCGGCAATTACAGATTTTATTCCATCGACTGACTTTAATGATGTTTCGATCTCTTGTGCTAGCTTATCGATGATACTTAAATCACCGCCAGAGATTTTAATACCTAAAGCAGTTCTAACACCGGTTGACAACATATCAAGGCGAATTTTAATCGGATACCCCCAACTATTTACAAAACCAGGAATTTTTACTTTGCTATCAAGCTCTTGCTTAATATCTTCAATGCTAATACCTTCTCTCCATTGATTCATTGGCTTTAGGTTAATCCAAGTTTCAATCATTGCTAATGGTGCAGGGTCGGTTGCTGTATCAGCTCGTCCAGCTTTAGCAAACACACTTTCAACTTCGGGAACTTGCTTAATAAGCTGGTTAGTTTGCTGTAAAATATCAGTCATTTTGTTAGAGCTAATAGATGGCAAAGTCATAGGCATATAAAGCAAACTACCTTCATTTAATGCAGGCATAAATTCAGAGCCTAGCTTACTTGTTGGATAAATACTAATTATTAATAGGCTAATTGCACCAAGCAGAATAGCTTTAGGTTTAGAAAGTGCTATATCTAAGGCAAGCTTGTAGACTTTTTTAGTTATTCTATTAATAAGAATATTGTCTTCTTGCTTTAGCTTACCTTTTACCAATAGCATCATTAGTACAGGAATTAGAGTAATTGAAAGTATTGCAGCAAAAGCCATGGCATACGTCTTAGTAAAAGCTAGCGGTGTAAATAGCTTTTCAGATTGTCCTGTTAAAGAAAACACAGGAATAAATGACACAGTGATGATTAGTAAGCTAAAAAATATACCAGAAGCAACTTGTTTAATAGCCTTAGCTTTTTCTATTTCCTCTTGTTCTTTACTTAATCTTCTATTCCCTAAAGCTTTATGAGCATTTTCAACCATTACAATGCTCGCATCAACCATTGCACCAATGGCAATAGCAATACCACCAAGCGACATAATATTAGCCTGTATTCCTTGATAGTACATAATAATAAATGATGCCAAAATCCCCGTTGGGATTACAATAATAGCAACCAAAGCACTTCTAAAATGCATTAAGAATAAAAATATAACTAGCAAAACTATTAGGCTTTCCTCAATTAACTTTACTTTAAGGTTATCAATAGATGCTGTAATTAAGTTAGAACGGTCATAAACCGGAACAACCTCAACACCTTCAGGTAGGCCTTGTTTAATTATATCTAGCTTTTCTTTAACTCTATTAATTACTTTAAGAGCATTATTACCATCTCGCATTACTACAATGCCGCCAACAGCTTCACCTTGCCCATTATATTCGGCAATGCCACGCCTAAACCCTGCAGTTTCAATAACATCAGCTACATCTTTAACTAAGATAGGAACTCCATTATTGCTTTTAATAACTGCATTGGCAATATCTTCAGTCGATTTAGCGTATGACTTTGTCGCTATTAAATATTCAGTTTCGGCAATTTCAAGAGTTCTTGCTCCAGATTCAGTTGATACTTGGCTAATAACATTAGCAACTTCAGCTAATGTTAAGTTATACCCCCTTAGCTTATTAGGTTTTATTTGCACCTGAAACTCTTTTACAAAACCGCCAACTGAAGCAACTTCTGCAACTCCTTTTACTGTAGCTAATTCAAACTTTACAAACCAATCTTGTAAACTTCTTAAATCTGCTAAATCATATTTACCTGTTTTATCTTTTAAAACATACTGATAAACCCAACCAACCCCTGTAGCATCAACTCCTAAGCTAGGAGTAACGCCTTCTGGTAAGTCATTTGATATTTGCGATAGCTTTTCCAACACTCTACTTCTTGCCCAATAAAGGTCGGTCCCTTGTTCAAAAACAATGTACACAAAACTAGTACCAAACATTGAATAGCCTCTAACTACCTTAGTTTTAGGCAGTCCCAACATTGTAGTAGTAATTGGATAAGTTACTTGGTCTTCAATAATTTGCGGAGTTTGTTGAGAATAATCAGTACGGATAATAACTTGAGTTTCTGATAAATCAGGAATTGCATCTAAGTTAATATTCTTAACAGCAAAAAAACCAGCAATTATAATTGCTAAACTAATTAGCAAAATAATAAATTTATTCTCAATGCTGTAATCTATAATTTTATCAATCATGTTTTTTATCCTTAATGTTGATGTCCGCTCATTGAGCCAAATGAGCTTTGTAATTTTGCTTCGCTATCAATTAAAAACTGACCATTTACGACAATTTTATCATTTTCTTTAAGTCCTGATGTAACTATGATGTTTTTATTATCGTATTCAGCTGTTTTAATCATTTGTGCATTAAAAGATTTCTCATTTTTAACAAATACATACTGGTGCCCACTATCATTTAAAATAGAAGATTTTGGAATAACTAAGCCTTGTTTAGGCTCTGACGTAAACTTAACATCAAGAAAGTCGCCATTTTGCAAATTTGTTTCTGTTAATTTTAGTCTGACAATATAATTTTGAGTGGCTTGGTCCAACTCTGGCAAGATAGATTGTAGCTGTGCTTTGCCTTGTTCTCTTATTAACTCTAGTTTTGAATTTTTAACTAAATCAATTTTATCTTTATAAATAAAAGCATTTAACCATAGCTCTTCAGTTGGTTGAATTAACATCGCAATCTCGCCTTGCTTTAAGCTTTGTCCTTGTTGTATATTAATCTTTTTAATATAGCCACTAATTGGAGCATAGAATTTTGTAGTATGAGTTACTTTTTTATCCTTAGTTAGCTCTTGAATAGCTTTTTCTTGAACTCCTAAATTTCTTAAACGTACTTTTGCCGACTCTATTTGTGACTTACTGCTTTGTTGAAGAGATATAATATAGTCAATTTGAGCAGACTTAATTTCTGGAGAATAAAATTCAAATAATAAACCATCTTTTTTTACTTGGTCAAATTCTTCAAAATTTGCTACTTCTTCAACCCAGCCATTATCTCGCATTGAAATTACAACAGCAGCTTTACTTTGAGAAACTACCTTAGCGAAAGCAGTATATTCTTGCTTAATTTCTCCAAATAAAACATCTGTCGTTTTAATATTTACATTTTGAGCTCTTTGTTTTGAAAGATTAGCAGCAAGGCTTGGCTCAGCCTTGCTATTATTCATTGAGTGACCATCATGGTTTTGATGGTTATCATGCATCATTTCTGGTTCAGAATTAGTTTCTTGGGGCGTTAAATACATATTACATATAGGGCATGTATCACCTTTTTCACCCTCAATATGCGGATGCATCGGGCAAATATACTTTTGCGACTCAGATTTAACCTCAGATTCTTGAGATTTTTTATCTTTCATCATTTGCATATGCTCTTCTTTACTATGAGCATGCTCAGAGTGGTCATGTCCATCGCAAGCACTTAATCCAAATAATGCTAAACTAATAACTAGTAACTTATTCATTTTTTTATCCTTTAATTTAATTACTTAACAAATCGACCAAAGCTTTCATGGGTTTCATCATTATAAATCTCATCCTCTACAGGAACTAACTTCATGTTGCAAACAGGACAGTTGTCATGTTTACGGCCCTCAATATGTTCGTGCATCGGGCATTTATATTTTTCGGCATGAGTATTTCCTTGTATGTACTTACTATGTTGATGAACTTGTTCAGCTTTTGCACTAATACCTATAAAACTAACAAATATAGCGCTAATAATTAATAATTTACTCATATCTTTTCTCCTCAATTTTATTAAAAATAACAAACTATCACTAAC
>DMEM01000011.1 GCA_003450915.1 Alphaproteobacteria bacterium | reverse complement strand
AGTCTTTTAATAATGCATGATAGTTAGTTTTTTTAGCTGTTTTTTTCGTAGGTTTTTGCTTGCTAGCAATAATCTTATCTAAGTCTAACTGGATATCTGCATTTAAAATATAAACACGTTTAAATGATGGAGTTGCTCTAAATAAAGATGTTCTAGATAATTCAGCACGAGCTTCTTCAATATTAATTTTTGCAACACTTGTACTTAAATCAATATCTTTTGCCATAATAGTATATGTTTCATCAAATGTTAGGTATAAGCTTTTAACGGTTGCTTGTTTATTAATTAGATTCTCTTGTTTTAAATAGCTGATCAAATAGCTAATATCCAAAGGCTTAACCTTTAGGTAAAAAGTAAAAACAGTAAAAGCAAAAATAATGGCAATAGCCAAATACCCAACAATATGCAGGATATGTGATAGTAGTTTTTGTAGTTTGCTTTTTAAGTTTTTCATTTATTACTGCCCTTGATTGATTCTATTTAACTCAGCTTGAATAAAAGCATTTAAATCACCATCTAAAATTTTTTCAACATTTGATGTTTCAACATTTGTTCTTAAGTCTTTTACCATTTTATACGGATGCATTACATAGCTTCGGATTTGATGTCCCCAAGAGTTATCGGTTTTAGTATCTTCAAGTTCTTGCTTTTCTGCAGTTTGTTTTTGAAGTTCTAGTTCATAAAGTTTAGCTTTTAACATTTTTAAAGCCTCATCTTTATTCTTGTGTTGTGATCTTTGGTTTTGACACTGAACTACAATTTTACTTGGGATGTGAGTAATTCTAATAGCAGAGTCTGTTGTGTTTACATGCTGACCACCAGCACCGCTTGCTCTAAATGTATCAATTTTTAGATCATCAGGTTTAACTTCAATTTCAATATCATCATTAACTTCAGGATATGCAAAAACAGATGCAAATGAAGTGTGTCGACGATTATTTGAATCAAAAGGAGATATTCTAACTAAACGATGAACACCAATTTCAGTTTTTAATAAACCGTAAGCATAATCACCTTTTATTTTAATAGTCGCTGATTTAATACCTGCTTCTTCTCCGTTATTAAATTCAACAACTTCAGTTTTAAAACCTTCAGCCTCGGCCCATCGGGTATACATCCTCAATAGCATATTAGCCCAATCTTGAGACTCAGTTCCTCCAGCACCACTATTTATTTCAATAAATGCATTATTTGCATCAGCTTTTCCTGAAAGTAAGCGTCTAGTTTCAATTTGATCAATATTAGTACAAATAGAGTTGAGAACAGATTCATACTCAAGTATTTCATCTTTATTGTCGTCTAATTCTGCAAGTTCTAGTAGTTCAATAGTAGTTTCAAACTCATCTATAATATTATTACATGATTTATAGTTTTTCTCAAGTAGAGACTTTTCTTGTAAAACTTGACGAGCTTTTTCTGGATTGCTCCAAAGTCCATCGTTATTTACTTCTTGTTCAAGCTGGTTTATTTTATCTTCTAATTTTGAATCAATAATATATTGTTTCAAGTTGCCAATAACTTGAGAATACTTTTTAATATTTTCTGTGGTTTGAGGTGTTATCATTAATAAATACCTTCTAAAATATCAGATTCCATGGCATTTCCCTCAAAGTTTTCTTCATTATCTTGGGTATTTGGTTCTTCACCATTTCTAAATACTTCAAGAATAGTTTTCTTTGTGCTTTCTGTTGGCAGCTGTCCTGTTTTTTCATCAACTTTTACAAATACAATATCTTCAGGTATTTGGAAGTTTGAGTTTGGAAGGTGCTTTTTAGCTTCTTTCATAAAGTCTGTCCATATAGGGCCAGACACACCAGACCCAGTTTCTTGATTACCTAATGTTTGTGGATTATCAAAACCAGACCAAACACCAACAGCTAGATCTGCTGTATAACCAACATACCATGAATCTTTATAGTCATTTGTAGTACCTGTTTTTGCAGCAATTGGAACACCAACAGCTCTAGCTCTCCAGCCTGTACCACGCTTTACAACACCTTGTAGTAGGTCTGTTACCATGTAAGCTAAAGTATCTGAAATAATAGGCTCTCCTGATGGCTCTAGTTCTTCTAGTTCTTTTGGAACATTTGTTTCTTGTGCCATTTCATTGCTACACTCTACACAGTTATAGCCTTTTTTATAAATTAAAGTACCTTTTCTGTCTTGAATAGAGTCAATAAAGTATGGCTTGTTGTAAATACCGGTATTCGCAAAAACTGTATATGCAGAAACCATATCAATTAAAGAAATAGAAGCAGACCCTAAAGCTGTAGATAAGTTACGCTCCATATTTTCAGTTGGTAATCCAAATTTAGATGCAAATTTAATAATGTTTGAAATTCCAACCTTTCTAGCTAAGCGAATAGTCATAAGGTTTCTAGACTTTTCAATACCTCTACGTAAAGGTGATGGGCCATAAACTTTCTCAGAGTAGTTTTGTGGTTTCCATGCTTTATTTAATTCATTATCTCTTAAGATAATAGGGGCATCTAATAAAATAGAATTTGTTTTAAAGCCTTTTTCTAAAGCTGTTGCATAAACAAATGGTTTAAACGATGAACCAACCTGTCTTTCTGCTTGAATAGCTCTGTTAAATGTACCTTGTTTATCAAATCCTCCAACTAAAGCTTTAACAGCCCCTGTTTTAACATCAATTGCTACTAGTGCAGATTGAACGTTAGGATATTGCTCTAATGAGTACTCTAATTCAGGCTGAATAGTTTCTTTTACTTTTTCTTGAACTTCTTTTTCAATACCATTTTCTGTTATAGTTTTCTTAACAGTTTTTTCAACTTCTTTAGCTTTTTGTTGTTTCGCTAGCTTTTTAACTAGAATAACATCGCCAATGTCTAAAACATCCTCTACTTTTTTAACAGATGGCCCTTTTTTATCAGTTTCAATAAATTTACGAGCCCATTTTAGCTCTCTAAATGGAACCATTGCTTTTTGACTATCTTTTAGCATAATCTTAGCAGTTTTGTTTTCTGAATCAATTTCATAAACGTAAGCAAATTCACCAATTACTTTATAATTAGAATATGCTTTATTTAATTGTTTAAGTTTTGTTTCCCATGCATCTAAAAATGTTAGTTTAGCAATAGGACCTCTCCAACCGTGACGTCTATCATAACTTCTAACTCCCTTTAATACAGCTTTTTGAGCTGATTCTTGCAGTTCAAGATCTAAAGTAGTATTAACTTGTAATCCAGATGTGTATAAAAACTTGCTTCCGTATTTATCTTTTAAGATACGACGTACATGCTCAGAATAATCTGGAGCAGCTTGACCATAGTATTTTTTACGAGGGTTTAACTGTAAGTCTTTTTTTATAGCAATATCATATTCTTCTTTTGTGATAAGTTTTGTTGCAAGCATTCTGCCTAAAACAACATCTCTTCTAAATCTAGCTACTTTTGGTCTTTTTAGAGGGTTATATCCATTAGGTGCTTTTGGCAGCCCTACTAATAATGCAATTTGTGCATTGTTTAAACTATCAAGATCTGTGTTAAAGTACGTAAGGGCTGCCTGCATAACACCGTAGCTACCTGCACCTAAATAAATGTGGTTAAGGTATAGTTCTAAGATTTCTTCTTTGCTGAATCTTTTTTCAATTCTGTAGCTTAAGATAAGTTCTTTAACCTTTCTAGTGTATGTTCGTTCATTTGTTAATAGTAAATTTTTAACAAGTTGTTGAGTAATTGTACTTGCACCTTCTCTAGATCCAAGAAGAAAGTTTTTTACAGCAGCTCTAAAAATACCTTTTAAGTCAAAACCACTATGTTCATAGAATTTTTTATCTTCTGTTGCTAATAAAGATTTAACGATTTTTTCAGGAACATCTTCTAAAGCAACATATACTCTTTTTTCTTTTGCATACTCAGCAACAAGTTTATTGTTCTCAGAATAAATCTTTGTAATAAGTTTTGGTTGGTAATCTGCAATAGAGTTAAAATCAGGAAGGTCTTTTGCAAAATACCAAATAATACCAGTAAGCAATAATACACCAGCAATAAAACCAAGGCCGGCAAGTT
>DMEM01000126.1 GCA_003450915.1 Alphaproteobacteria bacterium | reverse complement strand
CAGAGGAGTCGGAATATGAATATACTAAAGAGTAACTCTATTGGTAAAAAACTTGTCATCTCATTTTTAGCAATAGGTTCTTTACCTTTATTGATTGTAACAATCATTGCATCTGTTATTTCAATTAATGAAGGTGAGAATCAAGCAACTAGTTTGCTTGAGGCAATGCGAACACAAAAAAAATCACAAGTAGAAGATTATTTTAAAACAATTGAAGGTTCTTTAAAGACTTTAGCAACAAATAGGGCAACTATTGATGCAGCAAATAAATTTAGAACATCTGTTAAAGAGCTTGATACAAGTGATATTAATAGATATCAAAATAAACTAAAAGATCGTTATAAGTACCAACAGAAAAATACAAAAGATGCAAAGAATTCTGACTTTAAAAATTGGATGAACTTAGATTCAACGGCAAGAAAACTTCAGCAACTTTATATTTCTGAAAATTCATATAAAATTGGAGAAAAAGAAAAACTTAATTCATCTTTTCAAAATTCAAAATATAATTCAGCGCATAAACAGTATCATAAATCTTTCCGACTATTTCTAGAGTCATTTGGTTTTTATGATATTTTCCTAATTAACCCAGATGATGGTCGTGTTTTATATAGTGTATTTAAAGAAGTTGATTTTGGTACACGTTTATGGAACGGTCCTTACAAAAACACAGGCTTAGCAGAAGTAGCTAAAAGAGCTAAAAAATTAAAATCAGGTCAGGTTGCTATTATTGATTATAGTACTTATGCTCCTTCTTATAATGCCCAAGCTTCTTTCATTGCAAGTCCTGTGTATGATAATAATAAGCTGGTTGGTATTTTAGCATTCCAAATTTCTTTAGATAAGGTAGATAAAGATATTATGGGACAAAGAGCGGGCTTAGGAGAAACTGGAGAAGTATTTTTAGTAGGTTCAGATAAAAAAATGCGTACTAACTCAACTTTAAGCAATAGCTATACTTTTTGGAAAAATATTTCTAATGATGCAGTAAGTGCAGCATTGAATGGTAGAACAAAAGTAATGGAAATAGAAAGTAATTTCCATGGTTACCCAGCGTACAGCTCTTTTGATAAACTAAATATTGATGGTTTAAACTGGTATATTTTTGCAGAAATTGGAACAGATGAAGTTCATGCTAAATCACGTACTTTAATGGAAGTACTATTAGTTATAAGTTCGGTAATTTTATTGATTACATATTTATTTGCAAAATTCTTATCTAATCAAATTTCACAACCTGTTAAACAAATTATTAGTGAGTTTGATAAACTTTCAAACCTTGACTTAAACTGTAATACCAAAAAATTATCAAATGATGAAATAGGTTCTTTAAGTGATGACTTTAATAAAACAGTTGGTAGCTTAAATACTATCGTGCAAACTATTAAATCATCAAGTGAGCAAGTTAATCAGGCTGCAATTACAGTTCAAGATAATACATCTCAAGTAGCATTAATGACTAGTGAACAACGTCAAGCTATTGATCAAATCGCTGAAGCTATTGAAGATGCAGCAAGAACTACAAATGAAATTAATGCAAGAGCTCAAGACACCTCAAAAAGCTCAAATTCAATTTCAAGATCAGCAGAGCAATCTCGTGATACGATGCAAAAGCTAATTAATGATGCAGCGAGAATTTCAGATGTTATTAAGGTAATTGAAGAAATTTCAGATAAGACTAATTTATTAGCGCTTAATGCTGCTATTGAAGCAGCTCGTGCTGGGGATGCAGGTCGAGGATTTGCAGTTGTTGCTGAAGAAGTACGGTCTCTTGCTGCAATGACAACAAAATCAACTCAAGAAATTACATCTGTAATTAATGCAGTTCAGGCTGGAGTTGGAGAGTCTCAAACTAACTTAGATAGTATTACAGAAGCTATTTTTGAAATTAATAATCAGGTTGATAAAGTATCAGATGCTATTCAGACTCAGTCTGGAACAGTAGAAGAAATTAGTGCTTCAGTTCATGAGTTCTCAGGTCAGATGGATCAAATCGATTCTTCAATTGCTTTAACAGCAAATAAATCTGAAACTTTAAAAGAAGAAGCTAATAACCTTCAAAAAGAAGTTAACCATTTTAAAACTAAAATATAAACTATTTTAAAATAAAAAAGCCTAGCTTAATGCTAGGCTTTTTTATTTCTATAATATTTATTAATTAGATTAACAACAATGGGTGTTTATTATAAAGGCTGCATATGTTAAATTAATAAAAATAAATAGTTGTAATCTGGTTGTTCTTAATGTATTATTTTACTATTCTTGAAATGTAATGATAATATAGATAAGGGAAAATATAATATGGAATCATATGTTGATAATAATTTAATTAAAGGGGAAAAAGTTGTTTATAAAGGAGTAATACATTGGTTAATTTACGCACTTCCAATTTTTAAAGCTATCATCTCTTTAATATTTGCACTTAGTGTTGATAATGGCTTTCTAAAATTTGTATTTGCAACTGCTGTAGTTTACTTTATAGTTAAAGCAGTTCAATATTATATTTATACAATAACTACAGAGTTTGTAATTACTAACAAGAGAGTTATTGCAAAGTTTGGATTAATAAAAAGAATTACTGCAGAATTAAATCATAATCAGCTAGAAAGCGTTAATGTCGACCAAAGTATAATAGAGCGAATGTTTAATGCCGGTTCTTTAATTATGCAAGGTACAGGAGGTAATAAAACTCCAATTATAGGAGTTGACAGCCCTCTGGAATTTAGAAAAAAAGCTATGGAAATAACAGATAAAAATTCAAAATAATTATTATAAAAACCTCATTTAATTATGAGGTTTTTTATATGTTAAACAAACATTAAATTTTTTTAATTTAAGCTTAATATGTTCTTAATAATGAGGTCTTATACTAGGTACTATGAAAAAGATAGTCCTTATAACGACAACATTTTTAATTTCTACTTCTTGTGTGCTACATAGCACGCAAGATTTAGCTATTGAAAAACGTGTTATTCCGGAACAGTTTTTGAAAAATGATGATGTAATGTCACATTCTGTAGAAAAGTTTTGGAAGTCTCCGTTTGAGAATGCCGAATTAGAAAAAATAGTTAATTTAGCATTAAAGAATAACTATTCTCTACAAATTGCTTTGCAGCATTTACAAAAGTCAGAAGCAACTTTCAAAAAAACGAATTCAGATAGGTTGCCAGACTTAGATTTAGAAACATCAAGCCAAGTAACAAGATCAAAAATTGCAGATAGTCTTGATACAAGAGATTCATCTAATTCGATGGGGTTAGCATTATCATGGGAACTAGATTTATGGGGAAGGCTTAAACATTTAAGTGCTTCAGAGAATTTAGAATTTAAGGCAACAGAACAAGATGTTCAGGCAACTTACTTGTTAGTTGTCTCAAGTGTGATTGAGAATTATTTAGACCTATCAACAGCTCAGCAAGAGCAAAAACTATTATCACAAATTGAAGATTCTAGAAAAGATGAGTATACAGTTAATCATGAGCTTTACAAAACAGGTGGTGTCGAGTTATCTGCTCTTAATATTGCCAAATCTAATTATAAAAAAGCACAGTATGAGCGATCACAAAGCAATAAAAATGTTTCAAATTTAAAATCTAGTTTAGCAATTATATTAGGTATAAATGCAGATCAATTAGAAGAAGCAGGTTTAGTAAAATATAAATCATCTGTAAAGATTGGTAATGTTGACTTAATGAAAACAAGGCCAGACTTAATCGCCGCAGAACAAAGAGTACTTGCTTCTATTGAGAAAACAAAAGCTGTTAAATTAGAGCGTTTACCTTCATTAAATGTAAATTTAGGCTATGGCTTTGCAGCAAGTTCAGTTTCTGATATGTATAAAAATACAGTCTTTAATTCTTTAATAGGTTTAAATCTTCCAATATTTAGAGCTGGCGAAATTACTCAAAATATCAATATTGCAAAATCAGATCAAGAAATCAGAACTTTAGAGTTTTTAGAGTTAAGTAATAAAGTTGTTAACGAAGTTTCAGCTAGTTATAAAAATCTAGAAAGTGAAAAAGAGTCTTTAAAATTTGCTCAAGAAAAATTGCAAGTAGCTAAAGATACTCTTGATATTGATATGCAGCTGTATAACGCAGGTCGCATTAAATATTTAGCATTTCTTGAATCAAAACTAAAGCTGTTAGAAGAACAAAATTTATATAATTCAGCAAATAACTTATATTTACAATCTATTTTAAATGTGTACCGTTCAATCGGTGGTATGGCATTTCAGCATAATAAAAAAGGAATAAGCAATGAAAGTTAAGCAGTTAATAATTACTTCTGCTATTTTAGCTGGATCAGTTATCGGATTTGTTATTTTAAAAGAAAGCAGACCTATAATTCATAAAAAAGAAGCTAAAGAGTTATCATATTTAGTTAAAATAGATACTTTAAGAGCTAATAATGAAAGTATTGTAATTCCAGTAAGTGGAGAAATTAAAGCCGCTCATGAATATTTTATTACAGCTGAAGTTAAAGGTAAGGTGGATAATGTTTCTGGAAAATTAATAGCAGGTGCTAAATTTGGTAAAGATGAGCTTTTATTTACAGTAGATCCACGAGAGTATATGGCAGAGCTTGAAAAAGCTCATGCAGGCTTAAATATAGCTCAATATGATTTAGACTTAGCAGAAGGAAAAGCCAAAGCTGGAATATTTGCTTGGGAAATTCAAAATAAAGGCTTATCAGAACAAGATAAACAAGAACGTATTAATTCAAAAGAATATAGTTTATCTACTGGCTTAGTAGATAAAGATAAACAAGAAGAAAGTCTAACTTCAGCAGTAAGCCATTTAACTTTAAAAGAACTTGATATTGAAAGAACAGAATTTAGAGCTCCATGTAATGGCGTAGTTCTATCTGAGAATGTAGAGCTTGGTCAGCTTGTTAATGTTGGAGATAGTCCTGTTAAATTTGTTTGTACTGATTATTTTTATCTTGAATCAGATATTATTTCAAATAAGTTACAATACTTACAGTTTAATCAAGATAGTGAGATTGATAGTGATGTAATAGTTTACAATACAGACTCTGGCTTAGAAAAATATGGCTATAAAGGTAAAATCTTAAGCTTTATTCCTCAGGTATCTCAATCTGGTAGAGTAGCAAGATCATTAATAAAAGTATTTGAGCCAATGCAATATGATATTCCATTATTTATTGGCAGTTTTGTAGAAGGAACTGTAGAGGGTAAGGTCTTAGAAAATGTATTCAAGCTAAAATATTCATCATTAAGAAATAACAGTACAGTTTGGCTTGTAGATAATAACAATAGAATGAAAATTGTAAAAGTAAATGTAGTATTTTCAGATAGAGAATATGTTTATGTTGATTCAGGCATTAAAAACGGTGATAGAGTTGTAACAAGTAAAGTGCCAACAGCTGTAAACGGTCTAAAACTAGAAATTAATGAATAAGGATTTTAATAATGGAAAATAAAGGGCTTATAGATCGCTCAACAGAATGGATGGTAAGGTCTAAAGTTGCAGCTAATTTGCTAATGTTTATATTTTTACTAGGCGGGCTGTTTATGTTTACTAGAACTCCACAAGAGTTTATGCCAGATACACGCCTTGGAGTGGTAAATGTTAATGTTCAATATGATGGGGCAACTCCAGATGAAGTAGAAAAGTCTGTAGTATTAGCTATTGAAGAAAGCGTTAGAGATATTAATGGTATTGAAAAAATGTCTTCAACTTCAGCAGAAGGTAGAGGTTCAATTAAACTAGAGCTATTTAAAGGCGCTAATGAATATCAGGTATATCAATTTACCGGTGATGAAAAACGCACTCAACAAACGGGTTGGAATACATTCGACTGGATTGAAAAAGTAGTTAGCTTAGGTGCTGGCGAAATAGTATTAAATTGCATGAACCAAGATGGTGTTCGTCAAGGTTACGATATTGAACAGCTGAAACAGGCTAGAGCAAAATGTAGTGTGCCTTTAATTGCTTCTGGTGGTGCTGGTACTATTGAACATTTTAGTGATGTTTATCAACAAGCCGATGTTGATGGTGCACTCGCGGCATCTGTTTTCCATAAAGGAATTATTCCAATTAACGATTTAAAAGCCTATTTAAAAGAACAGAATATTGAGGTAAGACC
>DMEM01000081.1 GCA_003450915.1 Alphaproteobacteria bacterium | reverse complement strand
AAAATACTGACCTTAGGTTCTTCTTTCTTCTGAACTTCCTGTGGTTCTTCATCAGATGACATATAGTTCATATTGATATAAATCAATGTAGAAAAAATAGATAAAGCGACAAGAAGGAGAATGATAATTCTGTTCATATTAAGCCTAAAATAGGGGCAAAAGCCCCTTAATACATTATTCTTAGTGGCTAATTATTTGCCTGTAGTCGCTTTAGTCAGGTTGCCTGTCACTTTAGTTAATGCACCAGTGATAGCATTTTTAAGCGCATCTGTTTGAAATGCTGCTAATACTAGTGCAGACATTACGACGGCGATAATTGCATATTCAACAGCCGTAACACCGCGAATATCATCTTCGAACTTCATTTTTAGTTCAGCTAGTTTTGCTAAAGTTTTGTAATACATAATAATCCTATAAAAAGTATATTGACCATTGGTCTAATTGAAATTGCGAGTAAAATTTACCCGATACAAATACATACATCCAATTAATAGTTATTATGATCGCATAACATAAACTTATTACAGCCAACATAAGTGTTTTTTATGGATCTATAATAATTCACAATATGGTTTATATTGATATAGATGACGATTACCGATACCCTATATTTATGAATATAGATTTATTATTTTATGTCACTTTAATCTTTGTAAACTTTTTAATATTAGTATGCGTGTGTTTTTTCGATGGAAAGCATAGAAAGATACCAAACAATCTCAGTAAGACTGCTTTAATATTTGGCATTTTTGTCGCGTTGCATAACGGTCACTTGATGTCATCTTTACCCATTGCAGTTCTCTGCTTCGTGGTGCTCTTGATATTTTGGTACCTAAGAGTGATAGGCGCTGGAGATGTGAAGTTACTTTGTGCCTTAATCATTGGAATACAACCCGAATTAGTTACATCAACATTGATTTTTATAGGGTTTCTTGGTGGTGTGGTCGTTTCAATTATGTACATAATAGGAAAAGTGGTAGGGTTTGATAGCTATAAAAAAGGCATCCCTTACGGGATACCTATTGCTTTAAGTTGTTTTATTTTTAGCACAGTATCAATATTGTCTAACTAATCACATAATATTATGATTCAATACAGGTGTCGAAATATCACTAATTTGAAATAGCTGTTGAATCTTATCTTTAATTCCTAATGTCTCTAATTCTTGTGAAATCTCATCACTACACCAAACATACATGTTCACTTTTTGACGTAATGGTATTGTTTTACAATTATTATTACATATTGACCACTCAGGAAAAATAAGAATAGTACCATTTGTTTCCAATTCATTTTTTAAGAACTGACATGAGCTTGTTTTTACCCAACTTGATACATGTGAAGAATCAATATTATAGTCATTAAGCAATTCTTGAACATAAGATTTAGGCAGAGAACTACAATAAACAACTCTCTGTGGGTAACACTCGTGCGGGTCAAGTGAATTAGAATGTGCGATAACATAATTCACGGTTTTTAACTGATAAGATTTTCCATTATCTTGTGAAATTCTATCCATCGTGAATATTAAGTCGTAGCGAGACGAGTCCAGTAGAGAAGACTTAGTAAAACTGTTTATGGACAAGTCTATATTGTTCAACATTCTAAATTCATTGATTACTCGTTCCACCATATCGAAGCAAAAAGATTCAGCAATCGCTATATTGAACTGATCTCGTAACTCCACTTTTTCTAGATCTTCAAACAACCTTTCGTACATAGACATTGTTTGATCTGCGTAATCGAGTAATACTTTTCCGTGTTTGGTGAGTAAAAATCCTTCTTTTCTATCAAAAATACTGGCCCCAATCGTATTCTCTATCTTTTTAATATGTTGAGAAACCGCAGGCTGTGTCATAAATAGAGACTCAGCTGCAGCTGTAAAACTTTTGTGTTTAGCAACGTGTGAAAATGTTCTTAAATATTTGACGTCGATAGACCTGTTGACGTTTTTCATGGTGCAAACTACCCCGATGTTGCGTTATTTTATTAATTATTCTTATTAAAAATCAGCGTAAAAGTAACAATAGTGTCATTCAGATACAAAAAAACATTATTTATATAGTCATAAATAATGTTTATATCCATCTAAATAAACAAATAAATTTTCCGCACCAACAACTGATTCACAAATCCCTATGTGCTTTTACAAACAACATATTTCACTTGTCATTCGTGTTCCAGAGTCCTTACACAACACACTCTCCAGACAAATGACAATCAACACAATTATAACCAAAACTTATGCACCCACCACCTTAACGGTACGTAAAAGCTTTGAAATTTATGTAAATAATCGACATTTATAAGGCTAAAGTTCAAAAGTCACTCAAACTGAGCATTGTTCGTTTCTGTGATCAAGATTACGCACAAATGAAACTAAACACCTATAGATGTAGCTCTTGATGCAGAAATGCGACAGATAACTTCATTTTTTGAGTTAAAATTTAGAAACAGGTAAAAAAGAGAGCTAATCAATATAGCTCTCTTTTGTCATTTTATTCTATCGCTTTGCTCTCAATCGGAAGAGTAAACAGAGTATAATAAGAACTGGCAATGAAGAGCTTCCTCCTGATGAATCGCTCTGTGTTATTGGCACAGAGGGTTCATTTGAAACATTTGGTAAAACTTCTATATCAAACGAACCAACCCATTCACCACCGTCGGCCGATAAAGCCTTATATTTAATAGTGTCATATAACGCTAACTTACGTTGAGTAGGCGCATTATAAATAATCTTACCATCGACAATTTTTGCAATTCCATTACGTGGAGATTCCAATATATATAATGTGTGAACATCTCCGTTAATATTAGGAACCAAATTGATTTCATCTCCATATTTTACTTGCAGAGATTTAGTACCCAATAGTGATGCTTGCTTTCTTCGCACATCAACCACTACAGACTGCTTTGCATGCCCTCCTGACGAGTCCTGTACCAGAATAGAAAATCTGTATTGCTCACCTTCCAAAGCATCACTAGGTACCGGGACTTTAAGGGCTTTAGATTGTGCATCACTTAACAACAATCTTGGTCCTTGTACTTGAGACCACGTGATTTGATGCTCCGAAGAATCGACATCAATAATATTAGTTACTGTGAATATTACGGTTTCACTAGGCTCAGACTTTGCGTTTAGCCGATCTAGAGTAAATTGCGGGGCGTCATTCACTGGGTTAATATCAACTTCGACATGAGCAAAGTCCGTCTTATCCCCAAGTCGACCTACCAAACGGTATGTAAAATTGTCACGACCAAACTGGTCAGACAGCGGAAAGTAAGTTCCATCTTTAATCACCCCTTTAGTCGGCTTCTTCCCTAGTTCTACAACATAATT
>DMEM01000072.1:5361-15683 GCA_003450915.1 Alphaproteobacteria bacterium | reverse complement strand
GGATTAAAGCATATGTTTAAGAAAATAGCAATAGGGACATGTACATCAATTTTATTGATAAATCAGGTAAGTGCAGTAACAGTTCCAGGTTCTGTTCCTCCTGTTCAAATGACAACTGCAAACTTGTACGCTGATGATACAAGGGGTATTGCAGTGCCAGAACACGAGCAATTAAGAATGCAAAATTCTAACGAATTGTTAGCACAAGCAACAACTCGTACAGAAGGTGTAACATTTTCTGATGCTAATGGTAATGCTATTAGACCAGATAAAAACACTCAACAAGATTCAGAGATTTCAGATCAGTTAGAAAAAATTGCTAACGACCCTGGATTCTTAAGTGCACAAAACCAGCCAATGGCAGGTACTGCACCAATGCTACCAAATCAAGGTTTTGTTCCGACAATGCCTATGGGGCAGACAGCTCAAGGATCATTAGCTTATCCGTCAGTGGCACCAGCCCCTGCACAAGCAATGACACCTGTAGCAAATACAGCAACATTTAATCAGGTTAATACTGGTTTTAAAACAGTGCCAACTCAAACGGGTAATTTTGTACAAGGTACAACAATGGCAGATGATGGTGGTGTAGAAATTGCTATAGGTAGAACTCAAACTCAAAAATTAGATCTTAAAAACTCTTTAGTTAAATTAAGAGAAGATAGGGTTTCTATTAGAAGAGTTGTAAGAAGAATGCTAGACCAAATCGGTGGTGGTTCATGGAATATCGTATGGAGCCTATCTGAAGAGAACGCAAACTTACCAGATATGGAAATTTCTATTTATACTCAAGAGCCATTTATGAACGTTTTAAATGCATTACTTGCTAGACTACAAACTCGTTCAGGTCAATCATTAAGAGTTATTAAATACGATAATGCTCAAAAATTAGTTATTACAGACCAACAAGGTTCTATTGCAAAACACACTAAAGCAGCTGGTGTTAATGTAGAAGGCAAGGTTGCAGTAACAGAGCAAGTTCTAAAAGAAGCTAAAGTGGTTCTTCATTATGATGAAATTCCATTAGTAGATGCTTTAGAAAACTTAGTAAACCAAGCAAGTGGTGGTCAATGGAGATTAAGAGTATATGCAGGTATGGATCAAGTTCTTAAACCAGCACATATCGAAGAGCCATTCAACATTGCAATGGAAAGAGTTTTAAGCTTATTTAACTTAAAATATGAAATCTTCCCAGGTGGTAAGTTAGTAGTTGTAACAAGCGCAAGTTCTGCTGGTTATACAAATATGCAACATTAGTATATTTAAAATAAAGCTATCCCAAATTACTTTATTGATAAAATCTTAAAAATTATATATTATTTAAGTATTGAATTAATTAGGTGGAAAAATATCCCTAGACTAGGAGTTATATTTATGAACAAGAAATATTTTCTTACATTAACAGCATTAGTATTAGCATCATGTTCTGATAATAGTACTTTTACTGAAAAAGAAAGCCCAAACTTAGCTTATAAAGATTATAAGGGGCACGAAAAGAGTATTATTGGAGTTGGTAAAACAATTTCAGCAAGAAAATCAGAAGCAAATTCAACGATTTCTTTTAAGAGCAAATACTCATTAGATAAAGCTATTGTAAAATTTGCTAACAGATATGATCTTTCAGTTGAGTGGGATGAAGAAGTTAACAGATTCCAAGAGCAAAGACTAACAGCAAACAGACAAACATTTAACGAAGCAAGAGCTTACCTTGAAGATGTTTATGATGTTTCTATTATTAGAAAAAGAGGTAGAGCTATTCAAGTTATGATTCCTGCTACTGTTAATAAGTTAGAATCATTTAACCCTGGCCCTAATGTTAGACTATCAGATGCTGTAAATGGTTTAGCTGGGCTTTGTGGTATTAACCTAGTTATTGCTGATTATAAGCAAGTTTTAGCAACTGAAAAAATTACAACAAATTTAAAAGATATTAGCTGTAATCAGGCTTTTGAAGCTATTTTAGATCCATTCGGTTTAAGCTTAAAACAAAGAGGTAGCCATTATACTATTGCAGGCCTTCCTTATAAAGAGTGGAATTTAAATCTACACGAACAAAAACGTGAAGAAACACAAAAAGTTAATTACTCATCTGAGTTTTCAGGTGGTAGCGGAGAAGATGACTCAGGTGCAGGGTTGTCAGGTGGATCTTCAACAACTACGTCTTCATACTCTAGAGATTTATGGAAATCATTAGAAGGTGACTTGAAAGAATTATTAAGTCAGTCATGTAAATCATCAAAAGGTATGGGATATAATTCAACAGAAGAGGTTTCTCAAACAGTTGATCCTATGGGTGTTACAGAAAGTGGTGGTGTTACAGTTACCGCAGGTAGTGCTCCAGCAGAAGAATCTTGCGGTTATGTACGTGTTAACCCTGATGTTGGTGTAGTGCAAATGCAAGCTAATAGACGTGTTATTGAAAAAGCTGATGACTTAATTACAACTTTAGAAGATATTGCATCAAGAAGACTATTAGTAGAAGCTAGAATTTTAGCGGTTGCTAAAGAAAGAACTTTTGATAGAGGCTCTGATATTAATATTGCAGGTAACCTTGGTTCTACAGATTTTTCTTTAGGTTATCAACCTGCGACGATTCTTAAAGAAGGTGCTTCAGTTGCTGGTACTTTAAACGACCTGTTAACTACAAGTGGTGGTGGAATGGGCTTTAAAGCGGGCGATTTGGACGCAGTGGTACGTTATGTTCAAAGCTTTGGTACTACATATCAGTTGATGAAACCAACATTAGAAGTTATGGATAGACAAAAATCTACATTAATTGATGGTAGAAATGAAAGATATTTCATTAGAAGTGCTTCAGTAGATAGCTCAGGTGAAAATCCTGTTGTTACAACAGAAGCTGAAGAAAGATATCAATTTAGTGGTATTCAATTCTCAGTGTCAGCTCAAATTGCTGAAGATGATTCTGATTTACATACAGTTGCACTGCAGATACCTATCACAGAAATCTCAAAAACAGTAATTCTAGAAAATAGAGCTGGTGAAGATAAATTAGGTAATCCAGTATTTATTAAAGATGAAATACCTGTTGCGACAACAAGAGTAATTGATCAAAAAGTTAGAGTAAGAGATGGTGAAATTAAAGTAATTGGTGGTTTAACTAAAACTATCGCAGTTGATAAAGAAACAGGTGTTCCTTTATTGCAAGATGTTCCGGTTGCCGGCAATGCATTTTCAGAAGAAAGTGTAACTTATGAAGACGTTGAGTTTGTGGTTCTTCTGCAAGTTAAGCGCTTAGATTAAAAAATAAATATAAAAGGGTTAAATAAAAATGAGAAAAATAAGATCAAATAAATTGGCTGGTTTTACATTAGACCAAACAATTCTAGTTGTTGCAGTTATCGCAGTTCTTGCTACAATTATTATTTCATCTGTTGCTTGGAATGTTCTAAGTAAAGCAAATGCAACAAAAATTAATGCACATTTACAACAGTATACTGATGCTATCGGTACATTCTACCAAGAAGGTGATGGTATCAATCTAAATATCTGGCCTGAAAAAGCTCAAGATATTAGCAGATACTTAGCTGGTTATACAAAATCAGGAACAGATCACTTAACTACTCCATTTGGTACAACAAGTACTCCTTCTGTTTTAGAGCTACACGGTGGTGTAGATGGTTCAGGAAATGATCTACCAGGCTTTAAGCTATCTACAGATGGTGGAGCAGCTACAGCATGTGCAGGTTCAGAGTTAGATTGCTACATTACAGTTACAATTTCAAACATGCAAGCTCAAGAAGTTATCCAAGCTAACGATTCAATTGATGGACCAAGTGAAGGTTCTAATTCAAATAAGAGTACTAAAGGTAGACTACGTTGGGATATTCCAACAGCTTCAGGTACAGCACGTGTTAAAGTAACATATTTTGCAGTTAGAAAATTCTAATTTAAGCTAAATTAAATAAAAAGGAATACTTAGGTGTTTGACAATAAAAAAGACCTAGACATAAATAAAGAAGATAAGTTTGAAGAGATCCCTTCAGACTCATCTTCTTTTTCTGATTCTGATCAGCAGTTTGAAATAAGTAAAACTGTCGAGGATGATTTTTCTCTTGATGATATTGATACATTTGAATATGAAAGTCATGATGATGCAATTACATTAAAAGATGATTTATTACCAGAGGCTGAAGACTTACACGAAAAGGATATTTTTGTTGAAAAATCAGTTAAAAAAGAAGAAGATAGAGATACAGGTCCTATAACTGATAATCAGTTATTTAATGATGTTTTAAGAATTCTTAAAACAAGTGATGATTTAGGAGTAGAGTCTTTAACTAGAACTAGAATTCTAGAGCTTGAAGATGCACATATGATTCCTCCTTTAATTTTAAAGCAATTACAAAGCGAACATTTATTATCACCACGTCAAATTGGTAGGTCAGTTGCTAGAAGTATGGGTAGAATGGAAATTATTAATTTCCAAGATATTCCTCCTGCAGCAATGGATTTAAAAAAAGAGCTAGACGCTCGTTCACAGACAACAATGCGTGAACTTAGAATTCTACCTGTTAGAAGAAAAGTTATGGACGATGGTGGCTATCAATTACACATTGCTTATGATTCTGCAATGAGAAACGTAATTACAGAAGCGAAATTAAAAGAACAACTACCAAACTACAGATTATCTTGGCACTATGCAACTCGTGAAGTTTGCGGTCAGTTCTGGGTGGCAGACTCTGAAGGTTCAAAAGGTAGTGTAGATTCAGCATTAGAAGCTGAAGACCTATTAGATAGAATTATATCTGATGCTATTGATGCTGGCTCATCAGATATTCATATTGACCCATCAATTAAAGGTGAGTCAATTGCAACAATTAAATATAGAATTGACGGTTTTGTTAAATCTAAAGAAACAATTAACATTGAGCAGTTAGAGCGTTTAAGAGTTAGAATTGAGAACATTGCTAGAATGCCTAGTGTTAACTTGTCTCACCCTAACAAAGGTGCTTTTACTAGAGAAGGTTTTGACTGGAGGGTTCAGATTCAACCACATGCAGGGCGTTCAGGTCCTGTGCCAAGAATTGTTATTCGTCGATTACAACCAGATACAAAACCATTAGAAGATTTAGGTTATCCTGGATACTTTGTTAAGAAAATTAAATCAGCATCTTATGCTCCAAATGGTGTAATTTTCTGGACTGGTCCAACAGGTTCTGGTAAAACAGAATCAATTCACTCTGCTGTTGTATCAGTAGATCCAATGGGTCGTGGTTTAAGTGTTCATACAATTGAAGATCCTCCGGAAAAAAGAATTGAAGGCTATGCTGTTCAAATGGAGATTTCAGAAACTGACCCTGCTAGATCAGGTTTAGCATTGCTAAAATCATCACTTCGTGCTGATCCTGATGTTGTTATTGTTGGTGAGGTTCGTGATGGCGTGATGGCTCAGTTAGTATTTGATGCGGCCAACACAGGTCACTTAGTATTCTCAACACTTCATACCAACAACTCTATTGATGGTCTAATGCGTTTAGAAGAGCTAGGTATTCAAAGTTTCTTAATGTCATATATTAGGGGTATGGTTGCTCAAAGACTTGCTCGTAGATTATGTAACCACTGTAAGGTTCAAGTTGGCACTCCAACAAAACGTGAGATGAAGATTCTTGATGTTTATAAAGACTTTGGCTTAGATGCAAGTAATGCTAATATTTATGCGGCACATGAAGGAGGTTGTCCTAACTGTAACCACTCTGGTTATGCAGGGCGTATTGCTTTAGCTGAAATTTTAGTACCAGATGCAGCAATTGTTCAAGCAATTAGTGAGAAGAAATATCACAAATTAGAAGAGCTGGCAATTAACGCTGGTTGGAAACCAATGGGTTATATGGGTTGTGAACATATGTTAAGTGGTATTACTGATGCTAATGAACTGCAAAGAGTAGTTCTAGAGCTATCAAGTATTGATTTAGATGAAGATTAAAAAATAAAAAAAGGTTTTTAGTATATGGGAATTGAAATCGGGAAAACAGGCTTTAGCTTTCAAGATAAAGTTGACTTTTTAAGAACTCTAGCATCATGGTTAGTTTCTGGTGGTGGCTCTATGTCTATTGCCGATTGTATTAAAAACACTTGTGAGTCTTTTTCTTTTGATGAATTCAAAACTTTAGCACCTAAAATGAATAAAATTGTGGATGATTATAGGTCTGGTCAAATTAGATTTGCAGAATCTTTAAGAAATGCAAATATTGGCTTTACTCGTCAAGAAATTGCAGTTTTGTTAACAGCTGAAGAGTCAAACCAGTTGCGTGATGCTGTTCAGTCTATGGTTGATGCTATGAAAATGCAACAAGAGGCTAAAAAACAACTTACAGGTAATCTTAGAGGTCCTTTAATTACAGGTGTTATGTTAATTATGATGACTTTAGGTGTAGCATATTTCATGTTACCTATTGTTTTAGGTCCTACAATTGAAAAAGACCCTACGGTTTTAGCTAAATTTCCTACAATGATTGAATACTTTTGGTATTTTTCAGAATGGTTAAATAAAAACCCAATGGCTCCTGTTATTATATTTTCATTTCCATTTTTATATTTTATCTTATATATTTCAGGCCCTGCGAAAAAACCAACAGAAACATGTTTTATGTGGTGGAATGCTACTCGTAGAATTATTATTGCATATAACGGCTTATTATTAGTTTATTTTATGCCAGCTCTTGTAAGATCAGGCATGCCGTTGTATAATGTATTAAAAGCATTATCAGATATGGTTAATAATACAGAAATTAAGAAGAGTTTAATGATTGCAGCTCAAGATAACGAATCTGGAATCCCATTATCAGAGTGTGTTTCAAAGTTACCGCTAAGGATATCATTTAAAAATGCTATTTCAGCTGGTGAAAAAACAGGTGCTGTTGCAGAAAGAATTGAAGATCTAAAAACACCATACACAGCAGAATATGAAAGATTAGTTATTCGTTTTGTTGGTACAATTAAGTTTTTAGTTATGGCTATTTTACTACCTATGTTCATTATGAGTATGTACACTAGTTTAGTAGCACCGATCTTCGCATTATTGGAGTTTTAAATATGAATATTTGCGTTTTTTCAAAAAGAGGAATTTTATACGATAGATCTAAACCTGGCTCTGTTCTTGCTATAGCTGTGCCATCAAACGATCAAAAAAGACAATATGCAGATATTGCTAACCCATCAACTCGTGTTATTAAAGAAAGATACGGTGTTTTAGAAGGTGAAGTTTTATACCGAATTGAGTCTGGCGTTGTAAATGTTTATGGTCAGTTACCTAAGGATCTTTATGATTTAAGAAGTGAAGTTAAAGTTTTCATGCCTGAAGATTTGGTTCCTTTAGATGTTAATGTTTTATACTATGCAATTGGTGAAAATTTAATTGTTCATAGTGTTAGAAGTTTTGATACAGACGGTTCTTCAAACTGGAGTTCTATTTACATTGAGCTAGAGAAAAAAGGTGCAGGTATTCTAAATGTTATCGAAAACTTAATTTCTGAAAGAGTAGTATCTAGTAACGATGAGAAAATTCTGGTAAGTTTTACAGGTTTAGATTATTCTGTAAAAGAAGAACTATACCAGCGCTTAAATCAGTTTGGTGTTATAATTGAGCCAATAGAAAAACTAACAGGTCATAAGAGTAGAACCCCTGTTTATTCTCATAAAGATAATAGTATTTTAATGATGATTTTTATGATTGTTGCAGCTATTTTATTTGTACTTTCTTTATCTTATTATCTTTCAGGAGAAAGAAGTTTAACTAAAAACGATGATAAAATTGTTCAATTAAGGCAAGAATTTAAAGAGTCATTATCAAAACGTCGTTTGAAAAAAGTAGCAAACCCACAAGATGTTAAAAACTCTATTGAAAAAACATTTAAAGCAAGACCATCTGCAATTATTCATGCAGCATCAGAGGTTGCCGCTTTATTTGGTGTTTTAGAGTCTGTGACTTTAGAGAAAAAGCGTATGGATAGAACAACTAGAAAAGTTGAAAATAAACCATATGATAATATTATTTATGTTATTGCAAGTGTTAAGTCGTCATCTAATAGTTTGTTAATTGACCAAGAAAGACTTGCAAAATCAGTTTATGAAACAAGAAGATGGATTAAATCTATTGAGCGTGCAAATAAATCAAGTGACGGCAATTTAGTTTTAAAAATTGGTGTTTACGTTGGTGGTAGTGGAGAATTCTAATGACAGAAAATAAAAGTATTTCAAGAACAGCAGCAAAGCGATTTACGTTAATAATAGTTTTACTTCTATTGTTGGTAGCATCGTATATTTACTCATCAGGTAATGATGTAAGGGTTGAAATTGATATTAGAAAACAAACAGCTGATAGATTACGCCAAGAAATTGATACGGGTAACGTATTCTCTGCAGCTAGGGCTGATTTAGACAACTTGACTTTAGATGAAAATAACTCAACAACGCTGGCTATTTTACGTCACTTGGACTTACAAGAGTCAAAGTTGGATTATAGAACAAAGTCAAAAGTTGTTAAAAATGTTAATGGGACAACAATTATTGTTCGTAAATTTATTTTATCTGGTGAGTCGTCATATCAAGAGGTTTTATCTCAGCTTGATTGGATTCAAACATCTAAAAAAGCGGTGTTAACTAGAGCTATTTTAAGAACTGGTATTGGTTATGGTAACTCAGTGTATGTAGAAATTGAAGGAATGTTATATGGTTTGGACAAGAGCTAAGAACTTATTTTTTGTAACTTTATTTACCCTTGCTGCAAATATTAGCTTTGCACAAGAGTCGTTATGGAAAACGTTTAATGATTTTTCAGGACAAGAAGTTCCATCATATAATGGTGGTCTATCTCCTTTTCCTCAAAAGCAAAAGAAAATTGAAGAGTTAGAGTTTGAACAGGCTGAACCAGTTTCAGAAATTGAAATTATTGAGGCTGATGTTAACCTAACAGATCAAGAGAAAAGATTAATGCTAACAACATCTATTTTAGCAGAAATTAAGTCGTTTTTAGAAGAAGAGGCTGTATTTGTACCTAACTTAGATTCTATTATTGTTGAAGCGACTGCAAAAGCAAGTGGAGTTTATAAAGCTTTAATTAAAAAAAGATGGGTGTCAGTTGGTGATTCTTTAGACGTTCCTGTTGATGAAGCAAGAGATGCTTTAGACCTGCTAGATAGACTTAGAGAAGTTGATGAACAACTAGCTGAAACTGTTGAAAATGCAGTGTTAAGTCGTACAACAGGTGGTGCGACAGAGTCTATTAAAGTAACTGAAATTACAGAAGATAAAGTTGAGTTTAGAGGCACTGATAATCACAAATATGTAGTGAACTTTATTAAAGCTCCATTCTAAAAGAATAAAAGGGAGACTTTTATATATGCAACCAGTATTTTTTATATCATTATTTTCACTAATATTTTTAATGTTCTCAAGTATGACTGCAGGACTTAGTAAAAATATTATGCAAGCTAATATTGAACGAGTTAGAGAAACAAAAGATATGTTTTCTCAAGTAGAGATTGCAATTAATAAGGTTGCATTTAAAGAGAAATATACTCCAACAGGGTCATCTGCAGAGCTCCCAATTGTTGACCTTTCTCGCTCTGATCTTACAGATTTATCAGGAGACTTTTTAGCAGGACACACAAGCTATACAAGTTCTCAACTATCAAAAGATATGTGGGGACAAAAAATATATTTATTTAGAGTTATTGATAGAGAGTCATTATGGAGTGGCGGTGCAGGTGAGATTGCTGAGGCCCCAGTTTCTACAATTATGCTTATTTCTGCAGGACCTAATAGACGCTATGATACTCTTACTAATTCAGGAATGGATTTAAAAAACTTAGACATGGCTGATGCTCGTATTAAAACAATAGACTTAACTGATATTGCTGTTATAGGAGATGATGTAGTAGTTAGGTTTAATAATTATGAAGCAATGTTAGATCTTTGGCAAAAAGCAGAAAATTTAGATGATATTATTAAAAATGTTGCGCTAGATCATTATAAAACGCGTTTAGATGCCTTCTCTCCATTAATTCAGCTAGCTCAAAGGGATGTTACAGACGGTATGTTAGGGAATGATGTCTTTGATGATTTAGATTCAGCAATAGAATATGACCCTTTTGCAAAACTAGGTACTGATGATGCAGCCCTTGTTAATGAATGGAATGACCCTTCAAGCCCAGTGCATGCTCTTTTAATAGAATATTCTGGATCTCCTACAAGAGATGGATTTAGAAAAAAAGCTAAAGAGTATGAAAATGAATTTAGGTTAGCTCCAAAAAACTTTAATGACGATGGAAGCTTTAAAAATGATGATGATAATATTGCCTTAC
>DMEM01000072.1:0-5303 GCA_003450915.1 Alphaproteobacteria bacterium | reverse complement strand
AAAATGTTAAATTCCAGTATCCATCATTTGATATTGTTATTAAAGATAAAAATGGTAACACTTTAAGCCCAAGTGAGCAAGGTTTGCAAAATTTAGGCTTTACTAATCTGTACTCTTTGGACCCATTTGCAGGTCTAGATGGAGAAGTGATACATGGCTATAGTGAAAGCAAACCAGAACGACTAAAAATTGTTAGAAAAATTGATTCTGGTGATAATGAAAAGTGGAAAATTATTAAAAACACTGAAATAAATGGATTGGGAGAATTGTAATATGAAAAAAATATCAGGTTTTACATTAGTTGAGGTTATTGTAGTTGTTGCAGTTCTTGCTGTTGTTTTGACAATTGCAACGCCAGATCTTAACCGTTTATTTGCTAAGCAAGATGAAATGACAGAGTCATTAAGATTGAAAAAAATTTATAATGCTTTAGAGGTTTATTCAAAACAAAATAAAAAATTACCAGATGAAGGTACATGGGTTAATGATTTGGTTCAATATTCAGAGCTATCTAAAAATCAAATTCAAAAAGATGTATGGGGCAAAAATAGAGAGTATAGACGTTCAAGCAGTACAGTAAATTATCTTGGAGGTGAATATCAGGTATACTACGCCGTTGTTCATTCAATGGGGTATAATGGTAAAATGGATGGAGAGATTACTCCAACATCGCAAGCTGAGTTTATGGATTTTGACCCTACAAAAGATTCAAGTGGTAAAAGAATTGACAACCAGGCTATAAAATATACAGACCAAGCTGATAAAATTAAACTATTTGAAGAAACTCTTGATAGAATGGAAAAGTTATCAATAGCATTAGCAAAGTATGCTAGGGTTAAGCAAATTACAGGGGTTCAATTAGCTCCTGAAAGATCAGATAGTTTCATTTACTTTCCTAAAGATGGTAGATCAAGCGATGGAGGAGAATATTTTTATGGAACAATTAAAAAAACAGTAAATCCAGATACTACTCTTTCTTTAACTGCTAGTCAATCTGTTGGTAAAATTAGCGGTAACCAAAATGATGCTAGAGATTTAGCAGAGTTATTAGGTCTACCAAGGTATTATGGTGAAAATGCACTATCTGGTAAGCCAATGTGGTATATTTCAAATCCAGGTGACGGTAATGATATTTGTAGTAATGAGCCAGGTAGCGCACCTTATTACCCCCCAGTTATCAAAATTGATGATAATGTGACAGATCCATGTTAAAAGGAGCTTCTGATATGAAAAATAGTACTATAAAACATAAATTATCAGGATTCACTTTAGTTGAGGTTATTACAGTTGTTGCCTGTGTAGCTGTTATTGCCAGTTTATCATTTGGCGATATGAACCGAATGTTTGTTAAGCAAATTGAAGAAAATGAGGCTTTAGACTTACAGTATATTCAAAAAGCTTTAGAAATTTATGCAAAAAGAGAAGGTTCTCTTCCTTTAAATAATGATGAGTGCGATACAGAAGAGAAGTCAACTCCTTCTCAGTGGCATATGCAGTTGGCTAAATACTCTGATATGAGTGCAAATAGAATTTGTTTTGATCAGTTTGGTCATAAAAGAGAGTATCAATCAGACTCTAAAAAGCAAAACTATAGAAATGGTCAGTATGAGTATGAAGTATTTTATGCTTCTATTTTATCAAGAGGTAATAATCATAGAGTCGCAGAAACAACGCCATGGGTTGGTGAAAATGGATACCAAGAGTTTGAAGCTGCTGAAGATAGTGATGATCTTGTTATCAAGTATAATGATAATGATTACAAACTAAGCTTATATGAAGAAACTTTAGAAAGAGTATCAACTTTAGAAAAATATCTAGAGCGTTACGCTAGATCAAAAAGATCTGTAGCTAAATCAATAGATGAACCAGAGTTTGATAATCTTATTTTTTATCCTAAAGATGGTAGAAGTACAGATGCAGGAGCTTATTTCACTAATTCAGATGGTGGTGTTAAAACAATTGATGATGAATTAAGTGCAGTTGCTTTAACCAAAGAATTAGGTTTGCCTGAATATGTTGGAAGAAATGCTATAACAGGTAAGTCAATGTGGTATATTTCAAACCCAGGTCCTGATAGATCGAATCCTTGTGATAATGCAAAAACAACTCCCCCTTACTATCCTCCTGCAATTATTGTAACAACAGGTGATGTAAGACCAAACGGCTGTTAATTTATGAAGAATTTAAGTATTTATGTGCATTGGCCTTGGTGTAAGTCTAAATGCCCTTATTGTGATTTCAACTCTCACTCATATAAACAGTATGATGAAGATGAGTATATAGCTTGCGTTTTAGCTGAGCTTGATAGAGTATACGCTAATTTACACGATTCACAAAAAAGTCAAAAGGTTTGTTCTATTTATTTTGGAGGTGGAACTCCAAGTTTAATGCAAGCTAAATCAATTGGTTTAGTTATCGATAAAATTAAATCATTATTTGACTTAACAGATAATATAGAGATTTCAACAGAGTGTAATCCAACATCAGCAGAAGCTCAAAAAATGCAAGAATTTGCAAGTTTTGGGGTTAATAGGGTATCAATAGGGGTGCAAAGCCTAAGAAATGATCTGTTGAAGTTTTTAGGGCGTGAACATGATGCGTCAGAAGCTATGCAGGCAATTAAATATGCCTTTAGTGCTGTTAAGAACGTAAACTTTGATTTAATTTATGGTTTACCTGAGCAAAAACTTGAAGATTGGCAGTCTGATTTAGATTACGCTTTAAAAGTTGGAACTCCTCATATTAGCTGTTATCAATTAACTATTGAAAAAAATACAGCCTTTTATAATTTATATAAAAATAATAAACTAATTATGCCAAATGTTGATACTCAGGCTGAATTTTTTAATTATACTCGTAAGTTCTTAATGGAAAATGGTTATGAAAATTATGAGGTTTCAAATTTTGCTAAAGATGGCTTTGAATGTAAGCATAATGTAAATATCTGGCAATATAACAGCTATATTGGTGTTGGTGCTGGCGCGCATGGTCGCTATATTAATGCTCATGGTGATTATTTAGCGACTCAAAATATTAAATCACCAAGTCAATATGTAAAAGCTATTAAAGAAAAAGGTTTAGCTTATTCTAAAACTGAAGTGCTAGGTAATGATGCAATTAGTTTTGAAATGCTATTGTTAGGGCTAAGGCTTAAACAAGGTGTTAATTTAACCCATTTAGAAGAAATTACAGGTCAAAATTCAGATAGTTTTATGAACAAGCAAAAGTTAGACCTATTTTTAAAAGAAGGTTTGCTTGAAAAATCAGGTGATAATCTTAGATTAACTGAAAAATCATATCACTTATTAAATCAGATCATTGAAGAATTGTTAGTTTAATTATAAAAAAGGATAAAACAATATGTCAGAAATAATAAAAGCTAAGGCAAGTTGCCTATGTGGTTCAGTTAAATTTACTGTAGATCAAATGAGTACGAGCTTGTCATCTTGTCATTGTGGTATGTGCCAAAAATGGACAGGTGGTCCTTATTTGGCGGTTGAAGTTTCAGGTGATATTAACTTTATTGCAGGTAAGGAATTAGTTTCAGCATATAATTCATCAGATTGGGCAAACAGAAACTTTTGTTCAAAGTGTGGTTCAAATTTATACTGTACTTTAAAAAATGAAGGAAGATATTATATGCCAATAGGTATATTTGAGGGATATGATAAAAATAGTATACATTTTGATACTCAAATCTTTATTGATAAAAAGCCACCTTTTTATGATTTTTCTAATAAAACAGAAAATTATACAGAAGATCAAATAATGGCTCAATATGCAGAGTATTTTGAAAAACAAGCAAGTCTCAAAAAATAGGGATAAAAAATATGGATAAGCAAGTTATAGAAAAACATCTTTCAAATTTAAAAGGCTCTATCGGAAGCTATCCATTCGGGCCAGAGGTATTAGTTTTTAAAGTTATGAATAAAATGTTTGCTTTAATCGCTAAAAAAGATGATAAGTCTATACTTACATTAAAAGCAAGCCCTGCTAATGTTGAATTTTTAACTTGTAAGTATGATGATATAACTCCAGGCTATCATATGAATAAAGAGCACTGGATAACAATTTATCTTACAGGAGAAGTATCTGAGTCTGAAATATTAAAACTTATTGATGAGTCTTATAGTTTAATAGTAAGCAAATTAACCAAAGATAAAAAATTAGAGCTAATGGCTTTATAGCTATTATAAAAACTGATAATTAATAACAAAAGGATGTTTATTATGCAACATAATGTATTAGGTCAATGTTTATGTAAATCTGTTGAATTTAAAATTGAGAATTTATCTGATAAGTTAAATGCTTGTCATTGTCGTATGTGTCAAAAATGGGTAGGTGGCCCATTAATGGCTCTAGAAGGAACAGGAGAATTAACATTTATTAAAGGCGAAGGTTTAGTTACAGAGTATCACTCATCAGAATGGGGAAGTCGTTCTTTTTGTTCTAAATGTGGATCAAGTTTATATTATACTTCAAAACATGATGGTAAGTACTATATGGAAGTTGGTATTTTTGAAAATTTAAACTCTGAAAAAATAGAATTTACCCAGCAAATCTTTATAGATAAAAAGCCACACTTTTATGAATTTGCGAATAAAACTAAAGACTATACTGAACAGCAAGTTCTTGATATTATAGCAGGAAAGAAATAAATTAAAAAAAGTCTCTAAATAGGAGACTTTTTTTAGGTGTCAGTTAAAATATAAAATGGTTTTGGTTTATTTATAAGTGTTTGAAAATAATAGATAGTTATTGCCACTACAATCGATTTTCTTGACAAATGTCTTGAAAAAAGTAGTAAAATAGACTATAAGTAAAGTATACCTGTTTATGCAACATTATTTTTTAGTGGCCTCTTTGGCCTTTTATGGAGATATAACATGTTAAAATTATTAAATCCTTTTTCTTTCTGCATATCAGCATTTAGAGAGGCAAAAGCATCTTTTTATTTTAATCTTGTTCTAAAATCTGGACTTTTTACTGACCTTGAGCGTCTGGTGTCCTTAGATAATGACTCGAAATATGCTGAAGTTATTATGCAGCATTATCGAGTTCTTTTAGCTTTTAAACTTGCAGGAGGATCAATTCTTCCTTCATCAGAACTTATAGATTTTGAAGAAAAGTATAAAAATACTTCTGAGTTTAAAGCTATACAGGCAAGTTTGCCTGAGTTTATTATGGTTTCTGATATGTGGGGTTCTAATGTTTCATTAGAAAATCGCAGTCTTCAGAAAAAAATTCGTAAAACAGCGGTTATTTTGAGTCGTTATGGCTTGAAGCTAGCTAGCAAAGAAGGG
>DMEM01000078.1 GCA_003450915.1 Alphaproteobacteria bacterium | reverse complement strand
GGTAATCCATTCAGAACAATCAGGGCTATCTTTTACACATGAGTGCATATTAGTAGAGTCAGGCCAGTCAGATGATTTAAGTAGATAAATTTTAAAATACACCAGGGAGTGTATGTTTTTAGTGAAAAAATTTTGAAGTCCATTAAAGTTTTTTTCTTCATCAACATAAGGACCTTTCCAGGTAGGTAAAGACTTTGAATCTTCTGCTAGTTCATAAATCTGAACAGTGTCGTCACTTATAGGTAAATATGAGTAATTGTCTAAGTAATACGCCTCACTTGCTTTGGCAAATTTAATAAACATTTGCCTAGCTTGCTCTGTTTTTGCTGATTGAATAGCTGAATATAGGGCAGCACCAGAAATTACAGATAATGCTCCGAATATTGCCAAAGCTATTCTGGCATCAAGTCCGAACATGGCACCTTTTTTATATATTTTGATCATTTTATTTATCTTTCTTTTTGTGTTTATTCTAATAGCCAGTATTTTGCTATAATTTAAGTAGTTTTCTTGCGAGGTATGCCTTTGTAGAACAGTTTAAAGGTGGCGCCATTTACATGCTGATATCTAACATTGCCTGTTGTAGAACCATCAGAATTATCCACAAGATCATCTAATATATAGAATAGACTCTTCATTTTATCATGAGCTTCTGTAACAAAGTTATTATATAAGGTAATCCATTCAGAACAATCAGGGCTATCTTTTACACATGAGTGCATATTAGTAGAGTCAGTCCAGTCAGATGATTTAAGCAAATAAATTCTAAAATACACGTGGGAATGTATGTTTTTAGTCAGATTATTTCGAAGACCATTAATCATTTTTTCTTCATCAACATAAGGACCTTTCCAGGTAGGTAAAGACTTTGAATCTTCTGCTAGTTCATAAATCTGAACAGTGTCGTCACTTATAGGTAAATATGAGTAATTGTCTAAGTAATACGCCTCACTTGCTTTGGCAAATTTAATAAACATTTGCCTAGCTTGCTCTGCTTTTGCTGTTTGAATAGCTGAATATAGAGCAGCACCAGAAATTACAGATAATGCTCCGAATATTGCCAAAGCTATTCTAGCATCAAGTCCGAACATGGCACCTTTTTTATATATTTTGATCATTTTTATCTCACTCCCTTTTTTTACGTGTAGTCTCCTCTGTTAATATCTAGCATAACGCTATATTTTAGAAAAATCAACTATTTAAATATCCAAATTTGCAGAAAAATCGAAAATGTGTTAATATATCTCCAATTATTAATAATCAAAGGAAAAGATAATGAAGATACATGTTTTAGGTGTTTGTGGCACTTTTATGGGTGGAATCGCTGTAATTGCCAAACAAATGGGACATGAGGTTACAGGTTCTGATAAAGGCTGTTATCCTCCGATGAGCACTCAGTTAGAAGAACAAGGTTTAAAACTTCATAACGGTTATAACGCTCAAGATATAATTGATATTCAACCAGATTTAGTTATTATTGGTAACGCACTAGGCAGAGGAAACGACGCTGTAGAATACGTTATTAACAATAAAATTCCATACATTTCAGGTCCACAATGGTTATCTGAAAATGTTCTACAAAATAAAACTGTTATTGGTATTGCCGGTACTCATGGTAAAACAACTACTACTTCAATTACAGCTTTTGTATTTGAAAAATGTGGTCTAAACCCAAGCTTTTTAGTTGGCGGTGTATGCCCAGATTTACAGACTTCAGCTCGTCTAACAGATGGCGAACACTTTATTATTGAAGCTGATGAGTATGATACAGCATTTTTCGATAAAAGATCAAAATTTATTAACTATCGTCCAGATTATGCGATCCTAAATAACTTAGAGTTTGATCATGCAGATATTTTCGATGACTTAAACGCAATCAAGAAAATTTTCCATCATTTAGTAAGAACAGTACCTTCAAATGGTATTATTGTTCGTCCTTCGCATGATAAAAACCTAGAAGATACTATCGCTATGGGTTGCTGGACAGAAAATGAAACATTTGGTGAAAATGCAGACTGGTCTTATAAATTATTAAGCTCAAACTGTGCTAAGTTTGAAGTAATTTACAAAGGCGAATCAAAAGGTATTGTTGACTGGTCTCAAGTTGGTTTGCATAACCTACATAACTGCCTAGCTTGTTTAGCTGTAGCTAATAAAGCAGGTATTAAAATTGAAGATGCAATTGCTGCAGTTAATCAATTTGGTGGTGTTAAGCGTAGAATGGAAATTAAAGGAACCGTAAACGATATTACAGTTTATGATGACTTTGCTCACCATCCAACAGCTATTACAACAACTCTTAGAGGTTTAAAAGATTCATTAACTGAAGGTCGTGTTATTGCAGTTTGGGAACCAAAATCAAATACTATGATTAGAGGTGAACATAAAGAAGGCATTCCTGCAGCTTTAGCAAATGCTGACTTAGTAGTGGCTTATCATAATAAAGAAGCAGTTAAATGGGATGTTGCTCAATATGTTGCAGATTCAGGCATTGAAAACTACTGCTATAACGAAGTAGATGAGTTAGTAGCAAAAGCAGTTGAATTAGCTCAGCCTAAAGATCATATCTTAATTATGACAAATGGTCCATTCGGAGGAGCACATCAAAAGATTCTTGATGGATTAAAGGTAAAATTTGCTTAAAATATGATCAATTTATCACATAAAGAAAGACAACCTAAATGGGGTGTCTTTTTTTTATTGTATGGCTGTGCTATATTTAATATTAAGTAAATTATCATAAAAATAAAGGTGAAGCACAAATGATAAAGTTAAGTAAAGGTGCGATGTTCGGGCTTGAAGCTCGAGCGTATAAAAAACAGTCTGGTAGACTGTTTTTAGCGAGGCTCCGTAGACTTTCCTTTAGGTTAGTCGAAGTTCAGCAAGCGAGAAGAGTACAAACTGCCAAAGGTGCCAT